>VMDJ01000131.1 GCA_008080925.1 Gammaproteobacteria bacterium | reverse complement strand
CATTCTCTTGCGCGATTAATTCAAGATGATCGAGTATTTTTTTGCCGTAGTCTTGTTTGCGATGTGCTTTTAATACCGCAAGTCGTCCAATATGCCCATTAAGAAGAATCCGGCCTGTGCCTACTGGTTGACCATCCACAAGACATAAAACATGAGCTGCAAGTGGATCGTCGTCATCAATTTCTAATTCGATAGGGACTTTCTGCTCATCAACAAAAACCTGGTAACGAATATTGCTTAAAAGATCTCTATCTTTCTGCCAGGTCGTTCGTTGTATGTGTTCACTCATCAACAACCCACCAATTGCGACGCACAAGTTCGCAGAGCAGTTTGGTTTTATGTGAATCGTTTAGTGCATGACTAATAAATGATTTTTCTAATGAGGGCATTCGAGACAGTGCTTCAGCCCATTCATATAAATCGGCGTTGAAGCTAAATGAAGCACCTTGCGCACAGAAATAAGCACGCTCTTCATCAACAATGATGGCTGTTCGTAACCAAGGGTGACGTTGTAGATAATCGATATTTTCAAGCTCTTCGGGTGTTACTGCTTGTTCATCTGCAGGAATATCAAAATTCAGCTTTGGCTCGGTTAAAAACTCGCCTAGCCATGGGCCATTCTTTAGTGCGCCAAGATTGAGAGTTTGCTCAGTGATAGCAACGCTTTGCTTGATCTCGCTCTGTGTCAACATATTGGGGTGATCGTAGTGTTTGTTGAGCTGATCGGTCAGATGAGTAATCGGGTGGTGCTGTGCTGCATGTTGCACCCATGCATCGAGAATCTCTTCGCTACTAGGACCACGCATGCCAACGCTCCACGTCATGCATTGATCATCCACAGCAACACCCCAATGAGCGAGCTTAGGTGGCAAATAGAGCACGTCACCGGGCTCGAGAGTCCATTCATCAGTTGTTTTGAATTCAGCCAGCAACTTCAGCTGAGGGTGCTCTCTAAAGGTTTCTTTAGCGTTTGCATCTAGCTGCCAGTGTCGTTGACCAGAAGATTGGATAAGAAATACATCGTAGTTATCGGTGTGTGGCCCAACACTTCCACCGGTAGATGCATAACTGATCATGATGTCATCAAGTCGCCAGCTGGGTAGGAAATCAAACGCGTTAAGGACGTTTGAAACATCATCAATCCATTTGTCGCAATCTTGAACGAGCAGCGTCCATTTGTTCTTGGGCAGCTCACCAAAGAACTCTTCAGCAAAAGGTCCGTGATGCAAAGAGTACTCGTCATCTTGAGACTGGATGATGATGCGCGATTCAATCTCACTTTCTAACGATAGACCAGCAAGTTCTTCAGCAGGAAAAGTCAGGCAATCTGGATCTATCGCTTGGCGGAAGAGATAGGGTTTTTTTTGCCAATACTCAGCAAAGAAGGCTTCTTGTGGCAGATCTTTAGGAAAGCGGAATTCAACGTGTGGCATTAGTTAACTCATGTTGTTTACGACCACGTCCAGTCAGGACGCCTGAGAGCATGATAAGCAATGCGCCAACCGCTGTGGCGATCGTGACCATCTCGTCCCAGAATAACCAACCAAAATAAGCACCGAAAAGAACAGAGAAAAAGGCAAAGGGCCCGAGTCGAGCTGCAGGTGCGCAGGCAAAACCTCGTGTCATGCTTAACTGTCCAGCGGTGGCGAAGACGCCAAGAATGATTAGCCAACTCACTTGATTAAGCGTAGGTGTTTGCCAATACCAAATTAAAGGGATGATCGAGACGATTAAACCCACAAACGCAAAATAAAACACCGTGAGATTGGCTGATTCTGATTTTGATAAGCGACGCACCGTCACTTTAGCAATCGCGGCAAAAGCACCACCTGCCATTGCGATCAGGGATATGCCCAATTGAGTATCGATCTCTGGCCCCAGCATAATCGCCACGCCTGTAAAGCCGATCACCAGTGCCGCGATGACATGCCATGTAAATTGCTCTTTTAGCCAAAAAAGGGCGACGAATGGAATAAATAGTGGCGCGGTGAGCTTTAATAACATGGCATTTGCGAGCGGTAAGTTCGCAATGGCGTAGAAAAAGCAGTACATGGCGGACACACCAGCGAGTCCTCGAAGCAGATGCAAATGAGGCACTTGTGTTTTAAAGCGTTTGTCCCCATGTAATAGCCAAGGCAAGAGGACTAATAAGCCGACCAGGTTTCGAGCAAAGACAACCATCGGATTATTTAGATCTTCAGACACAAACCGGATGCTTGCACCCATGCTGGCGAAAAATAGTTCGGCCAATATAATGTAAAGCGCGCCGGTAAAGAGTCGATGATGTTGCATGTGATAGCTCTGATTTGAATCAGGAGATTGTGTCAGAAAGGTGAATTTTCACGAAGTGCTATTGCGATAAAGCCATTAAATAGGATAATTAATCCACTAATTCGGGCAGGGACGGTGCTCGGTAACTCTCATCAGGAAATGAAACGGTCATTTGGAGGCCAGAATGTACGGTAAAGGAAAAACAATTTTAGGTTTAGTTGTAGCGACA
>VMDJ01000059.1 GCA_008080925.1 Gammaproteobacteria bacterium | reverse complement strand
AGCGCCAACGTTCTTGGTGATGCAATGCGTGATAAATTAGACGTTAAATTCCAGCGGCAACGCTAACAAACTCGAGATATTGATGTACGGACCTGTAATGCTAGATGTGGTTGGCACGGAACTTACCGAAGCCGACATTGCGCGACTGACTCACCCCTCTACGGGTGGTGTGATTCTTTTTGCACGAAACTTCACATCACGCGAACAAGTTACCGAGCTAGTTAACACGATTCATGACGTGCGAAATCCACCACTCCCCATTGCAGTCGATCAAGAGGGTGGCAGGGTGCAGCGATTCCGTGAAGGCTTTACTCGACTCCCTGCTGCTCGATCAATCCTAAGCTACGCCAACAATGACATTGCGCAAGCGGCTAATTATGCGCGTGAGTTGGGTTGGCTAATGGCCAGTGAGCTTCGTACCGTTGGTGTGGACTTTAGTTTTGCGCCGGTTCTTGATTTGAATTATGGCATGAGTGTGGTGATCGGTGATCGTGCTTTTGGCGATACCCCTGACCAAGTAGATTCAATTGCATCAGCGTGGATGCTCGGAGCCCGTGATGCCGGCATGATCAGTGTCGGTAAGCACTTTCCCGGTCATGGTGCAGTTGTTGCTGACTCGCATTTAGCATTACCTATTGATGAGCGCGACAAAGAGACGCTCTTTAAACAAGACATGCAACCGTTTGCCAAACTGATTGACCAAGGACTTGAAGGCATCATGCCGGCGCATGTGATCTATTCACAAATCGATAAAGACCTGGCCGGTTTTTCATTTTTTTGGCTTCAAACCGTATTACGTGGCGAACTTGGCTTTGATGGCGTGATTTTCAGTGATGATTTGAGCATGAAAGCGACTGACGACACGGGTGATTACCCAAGCCGCGCCAATGCTGCATTGAGTGCAGGTTGCGACATGGTATTGGTCTGTAACAACCCAGAGGCCGCCGAAGAAGTCATCATTGCCTTAGAAGAATATGCCAATCCAACCGCCAGTGAGCGTTGTGCCAGACTGCTCGGGCGTGCAAGTGTCAGCTGGGATAAACTACAAACACAAGATCGTTGGCAAAAAGCCAGTCAACTCGCTGCCGCCATTTGCGCAATACAGGACTAATTCATGATTGATGAAATGCTCAATGAAGCACTTGCTGTTAAAGCTTCAGCTGATTGCGTTGTCAGTGAAGATGCAATTCAAGACGCTGCAAAGCGCATGGGCAATCAGATTAGCCAAGATCTAGCAGATAAGAACCCCCTCGTTATAACCGTTATGAACGGTGGTCTCTATCCAGCAGGTTTACTGTTACCGCACATCACAATACCAATGCAGCTCGACTACCTGCATGCAACACGCTACCGCGGCGAAACAAAAGGTGGTGAGCTAGTTTGGGCTCGCACACCAACGTATGACCTCACAGGTCGCCACATACTGATCATTGATGACATTCTCGATGAAGGTTACACATTAGAAGCCATTCTGCGCTGCTGCCTTACGCAAGAGCCTGCGTCTGTTAGTACCGCCGTATTAGCAAATAAATTACATGATCGCGGTCCTCGTCCTGATGTCACATACTGCGGCGTTGATGTGCCAGACCGTTATGTTTTTGGCTGCGGTATGGATTACAAAGGCTATTGGCGAAATCTTCCGGCTATCTATGCGGTGGCGGAAGGGTGAGTCAACTTGCCATCATTGGTGGAACAGGCCTCACTAAATTAAGTAACTTCACTGTTTCACGCAAAGAGGCTATCGACACACCTTACGGTGCACCCTCAGCTGAGCTACTTTGGGGAAAGCTGGGCAACACTGACTGTGTGTTTTTACCGCGTCATGGCGAGCAACATCAGTTCCCGCCACACAAAGTGAATTACCGCGCCAACATCTGGGCTCTTAAATCTATCGGCATCCAAGACGTGATTGGTGTTGCTGCAGTTGGCGGCCTAACAGAAAAAATGGGACCTAAGGTCATCTGTGTCGCTGACCAATTGATTGATTACACCTATGGCCGTGAACATACGTTTTATCAAGAGCCTGGCGAGGGCGTTGAACACATCGACTTTACTCATCCTTATGATGCAAATTTGCGCCAACGATTGATCGACACTGCTAACACCATTGGCCTTTCAGTTGAGACCACTGGCTGTTATGGCGCGACTCAAGGACCTCGCCTTGAAACCGCAGCAGAAGTGCAACGCTTAATCCGCGATGGCAATGATCTTGTGGGCATGACCGGTATGCCAGAAGCAGCCTTAGCCAAAGAAGCGGGCATGCGTTATGCGAATCTCTCATTGGTTGTGAACTGGGGCGCCGGTCTCACCGACGAAGAAATCACCATGGACGAAATCCACGCCAATCTTGAGGGTGGTATGCAGCATGTGGTGAACCTACTAGGAAACCTGCAAACATGATCAAACGATTACTCGCTATTTGCTGCTTACTCTCGACTAATGCATTTAGTTTTAGCTTTCCTAATGATGACAAAGCGGCAGCTGCTATGCAGGCAGGACACTATGCCGAGGCTTACTGTAATT
>VMDJ01000042.1 GCA_008080925.1 Gammaproteobacteria bacterium | reverse complement strand
CAGCTATATGATGTCGAACTTGTACATCACGCAAGGCATTGCTGAATACATTGCGGGCTTAGATATTGCGCCTTGGTTGTTGATGATCTACATCAATATCTTCTTGCTGGTAGCAGGATTCTTCTTGCCACCGGTCGCTGTTATTTTGATGACCGCGCCGACTTTGGTGCCAATCGTTATCGCAGCGGGTTTTGATCCGATTTGGTTTGGCGTCATGTTGACGCTAAATATGGAGATCGGTTTGATCACGCCACCAGTAGGTTTAAATCTGTATGTGATTAACGGCATCGTGCCGGATGTTGATCTTAAGACGGTGCTGCTGGGTGCATTACCGTTCATGCTATGCATGGTGTTCGGCATCTTCCTGTTGGTGATGTTCCCTGAGATCGCTTTGTGGTTACCTGACTACTTGATGGGTGAGGCGCTCTAAGTGTCGATGCGTAAAAAATCATGGCTTGATCGCGTGCTCAACAGCTTAGCTGATCGTGGCCGTGATCTTTTACGCACAAAGCATAAAGGCGTTGTTGCCCAAATTACCGATGCGCAGCTTTGTCAGCGTTTGATTCAAGGTAAGGGTGAGGCATCGAATATCGCCTTGGCGCGTGATTTCTGGTTGCGATGGATTGAGAAGTCGGATGAAGACAAGATTGATTTTCTGTATCAGATGTCAGTTGATTTTGATCCTTCTCCTGCAGCGATTAAGGCAGCTTCACAAGCGTATCGAGTGGAAGACCCAGACGCTTTGCGTCGTTTGATAGAAGCTGTAGAGCCGCCAAGGCAAGAGCTTATTCGTCGCTTGAATATGGCGCCTGAGGGCACTGCGCATCTCATCGAAATGCGTTCATTCCTATTGAGTGTGCTAAAAGAGCACCCTCGTTTACGTAACGTGGATTACGATTTTAAGGCGTTGTTGTCGTCTTGGTTTAATCGTGGCTTCCTGGTTCTTAAGCGCATTGATTGGCATTCACCTGCTGCGGTGCTTGAAAAGTTGATGCAATACGAAGCTGTGCATCCGATGAGTGGCTGGGATGATATGCGTCGTCGACTGAGTGAGGATCGACGTTGTTATGCTTTTTTTCATCCGGCGATTCCTGATGATCCTTTGATCTTTGTTGAAGTTGCGCTGACGCAATCGGTATCTAGATCGATACATGAGGTGATTAATCCTGATTTGCCTGTGAATGCACTTCAGCAGGCAAATACAGCGATTTTTTATTCGATCAATAACGCTCTTGATGGTCTTCGCGGAATTAGTTTCGGTAACTTCTTAATCAAGCAGGTCGTCACTGAGCTACAGCGTGAGTTTGATGGGTTAGAGACCTTCTCAACACTGTCGCCAATGCCAACCTTTAGGCGTTTTGTTGATCAGTACTCGCGTGAAACTAATGAGCAGTGGGTGGCGATTGATCAGTTACTCAATGTGCGTATTGCTGAGTGCTGTCGTTTAGCCAATAAAACCTCTATATCTGAAGCGATAGATGCTCTGATTGATTCGAATGCGCATGAGGTTTTCTTGTCAGAGCTTCTTCAGGACCTTTCTTTACTGTATCTCACGCAAGTCAAACGTGGTGTGCATGCGTTAGATCCTGTGGCGCATTTCCATTTATCCAATGGCGCCGAGTTGTTCTTGGTTAATCCACTGGCGAATAAGGCAAAGCATGGCTTAAAAGAGTCTTGGGGCTGCATGGTCAACTATCGCTATGACATCGAGACAATGATTAGTAATCATGAAAGTTACGTCACTGATGGCGTGATTGCGCTAGGTGATGAGCCTCAAGCGCAGCTTGATCGCTTATTGGATAAGCCTGACTCATCGGCGAAGAAGGCTAGCTAAACATGGAGCTGTTGACCTTATTAATCGCAGGCGCAATCGCTGGAACGGCGGCAGGGCTGCTGGGTATCGGTGGTGGAGTGGTGATTGTGCCAGTTCTCTCACTGGTCTTTGTGGGTCAGCATGTTGATCCTGACTTGATTATTAAAATCGCTGTCGGCACTTCATTAGCGACCATCGTTGTTACAGCCATCTCATCTGTGTTGGCGCACCATCGACATGGCAATGTGCGTTGGGACCTTTTTAAGGTGATGACCCCAACGGTGGTATTGGGATCCTTTTTGGGCTCAGTGATTGCTGACATGATGGATGCACATGCCTTAACCGTCGCTTTTATTGTGTTTCTTTATTCGGTTTCCACGCAGATGGCGTTGGGTGTCGTGCCGCCAGGTCGATCGTTGCCCTCGATGACAGCATTAAGAGGGGTGTCTTCGGGTGTTGGTACGCTATCGGCGATGTTTGGCATTGGTGGTGGCGCATTGCATGTGCCGTTTTTCACGTTTTGTGGCATGACAGTCAAAGTCGCCGTAGCGACAGCTGCAGCCATTGGTTTGCCATTGGCGGCTTCATCCACGCTCGGTTTTATTGTGATGGGCTTAGATGAGGCGAATCTGCCACCGCACAGTTTGGGTTATGTGAATCTCCCGGCCTTTATTGGTGTTGTGGCATCTAGCATTGTCTTTGCGCCACTCGGTGCCAAGCTCACGCAAGTGTTGCCCGATAAATTAATCAAACGAATTTTTGCTGCCTTTTTGTTCGT
>VMDJ01000113.1 GCA_008080925.1 Gammaproteobacteria bacterium | reverse complement strand
GCCAGCGCACTACCCAGCGAAATAACACGCCGTTATTAAAGACTTTCATTTTTGCCTAGCAGTACGGCTGCTAGGCTTGAATCCACCAAAAAGAGGTGCGCTTTAACACCTAAGCGCAGGTGAGGAAAAGATGTCAGATAAGAAAGCAACGTTTCAGATTGCAGGACAAGACCCTATTGAGTTGCCTATTCATTCAGGGACTCAAGGGCCCGATTGCGTTGATGTGACTGGGCTATATAAAAACGCTGGCTTATTCACCTATGACCCTGGTTTTATGTCAACGGGAAGCTGCGATAGCTCAATCACTTATATTGATGGTGATAAAGGTATTTTGCAGTACCGTGGTTATCCGATTGAGCAGTTAGCGCAAAATTCATCTTTCTTAGAAGTCAGTTACTTATTAATGCATGGGGAGCTGCCAACACAAGAGCAGCTATCTCATTATCAAGAACGCATCATGCATTACACCTTGATGAACGAATCGCTATTGCGTTTCTTCGAAGGGTTCCATCATGACGCGCACCCAATGGCAATGATGAGCGGTGTGGTGAGCTCTTTGTCTGCGTTCTATCATGATCGTGTTGATATCCAAAATCCCGAGCATCGTGAGTTAAGCGCTTTACGTTTAATCGCGAAGATGCCAACCATTGCGGCAGTGTCGTATAAGCACAATACGGGCTTGCCGATTCTTTATCCGCGCAATGACTTAAGCTTCACGGGCAACTTCCTCCGCATGATGTTTGGAACACCATGTGAAGATTATGTTGTCGATCCGCTCGCAGAACGCGCGCTTGATCTGTTATTTATTTTGCACGCCGATCACGAACAAAATGCATCTACATCAACTGTTCGTCTAGCAGGTAGCTCAGGCGCTAACCCCTTTGCAGTTATTGGTGCGGGCATTGCGTCTTTGTGGGGCCCTGCACACGGTGGAGCAAACGAAGCGGTCTTGCATATGCTTGCTGAGATTGGTTCTGTCGATAATATTGATAAGTACATTGCTAAAGCAAAGGATAAGAATGACCCATTCCGTTTAATGGGCTTTGGCCACCGCGTATATAAAAACTACGATCCTCGTGCAAAGATTATTCGCAAGGTGTGTCACGAAGTACTCGAAAAACTAGCCGATAAAAATAATCCATTGTTTGAGCTTGCAATGCGACTCGAAGAGATTGCAACTAACGATGAATATTTCGTTAAACGCGGCCTTTACCCGAATGTCGATTTCTACTCAGGGATTATTTATCGCGCATTGGGTATTCCTGAGAGCATGTTTACCGTCATGTTTGCGATTGGCCGTACAGCAGGTTGGGTAAGTCATTGGATGGAAATGCTTGATGATCCTAAGCACCGTATTGGTCGTCCTCGCCAGCTATACAAAGGCGAAAAGGCACGTGATTATGTGCCAATGGATAAGCGCTAATTAGAATAACCCAGGTTTCTGGGTAATGGGTGCTTGAGGTGTACTGCCTTTGGTGGGCTTAGCTGTTTGAGCATTCACTAACTCTGGCACTTCCGATTCGCGGAAGTGCTCAAACATGGCGCCGTTGAATTCCGTTGGTACGCGCAAGCCCGTCTTAGGGTCAATGCGAACGGTCACTACACCCTCAGGTGGACGCGGCGGCTCATCTTTAATGTTTGCCAGAGCTACGCGCATATAGTCGACCCATGCTGGCAGAGCTGTTTTGCCGCCAAATTCATTACGACCAAGTTTGCCGTTGTCATCAAAGCCAACCCAAACATTGGTAACGATGGATTGATTAAAACCGTTAAACCAAGCATCACGTTGATCATTAGTAGTACCGGTTTTTCCCGCAATGTCTTTGCGCTTTAAGGCCTTTGCTTTGCGCCCAGTACCTTCCTGAATAACGTCTTGCATCATTGAGTACATCAAGAAACGGTTTTGTGAAGTAATCGTGCGCGGGGCAAGCTTAATCTCAGTTGATTCGTCGCAGTTGTCGCAGGCAATAACCGGAGTGGCCTCTTCAATGATGTTATCGCCTTGTTCGATTCGGTCGATAAAGTAAGGCTCTACCAAGAAGCCACCGTTAGCTAATACGGCATAACCTTTTGCCATCTGCCAAGGTGTGACATTAGCGCTACCTAACGATAGCGAAAGGTTGTTCGGTAGTTCAGTGGGCTCAAAACCAAAGTTACGCACATGGTTTAGGGTGTGCTTAAGACCAATAGTGCGTAGCAAGCGAATCGATACAAGGTTACGTGATTTAGTCAGTGCAAAACGTAGTCGCGTAGGGCCAAAAAACTTGCCTGAATAATTTTCTGGGCGCCAAGAACTTTCAAGTCCGGCATCTTCAAAGACAACAGGCGCATCATTAACTAAGCTAGCTGAGGTGAACCCTTTCTCAAGTGCGGCTGAATAAATAAACGGTTTAAAGCCAGAGCCTGGCTGGCGGATGGCTTGGGTGACATGGTTGAATTTATTTTCGTAGAAGTCATAACCACCGACTAAAGATATAACAGCGCCATCTTTGGCATCCAATGAGATCAACGCCGCAGAGGCTTTTGGAATTTGACGCAGTTGCCATGCTTTTGTTTTTGGATGGCGTATTAAACGAATGATGTCGCCTTCTTTAAGAATGTCAGCGGCGACTTTAGGCTTAGGACCACGTGCATCTTGATTGATATGTGCGCGAGCCCAGCTCATACCTTCCCAAGT
>VMDJ01000052.1 GCA_008080925.1 Gammaproteobacteria bacterium | reverse complement strand
ATAACGCACCATGATTATGACTCACTTTGCCAAAAAAGCCGGTCTCTTCCAAGCTATCCTTTTCAGCTTGTTATTGAGTGGCTGTAATACACTTGAAATTAAATCCAGCTCGGTTGAATCAGCCCCTCAAAATAAGCAAATAGAAGAAACAGAGCCTGTTTATACATCGACTGTTATTTCAGCTGAAGTAACCTTGCCCCCTGCAGATATCTGGGAACGCTTGCGTCGTTCTTTCTCTCTAGCAGAATCCGATCACCCTCGTGTAAAGAAAGAGATCAAACGACTACAAAACAGTCCCGAGGCATTTAAAGCTCTCACCAAACGTGCTCAACCTTACTTGTACTATATCGCCGAAGAGGTTGAGAAAAACCAACTTCCCGCCGAGCTTGTCCTACTCCCTGCGGTCGAGAGTGGCTTCAAACCTTTTGCCTATTCGCGTGATGGTGCTGCAGGTCTTTGGCAATTCATGCCCGCGACCGGACGCATGTTAGGTATGAAGAAAGATTGGTGGGGTGAGCCACGTCGCAGTATTACCGATTCAACTGAAGCTGCTCTCGCCTACCTCGGCACGCTAAATAAACAATTTGAAGGCGACTGGCTACATACCCTTGCCGCCTATAACGCTGGTCACGGTCGCGTCAGCCGCTCAATCAAACGCGCGGCGAAAAAAAATAAAGCTACTGACTTCTGGAGCTTAGATTTACCACGTGAAACGGACATGTATGTGCCACGCTTGATCGCTTTGGTCACCGTGGTCAAGAACCCGAAGCAATATGGTCTTGAACTACCCGCCATTCCCAATGAGCCTTACTTTGAAAAAGTCATAGTCGATGGGCAGATTGATTTAAAGATTGCATCTGATCTGATTGAAGAGCCCGTTGAAGATTTGATCATGCTGAACCCAGAACATAATCGCTGGGCTACCTCACCTGATCAGTCTCACGAACTTTTAATACCGATTGCAAAAGCAGCAGACTTTAAAGAAGCGCTCGCCAATCTCCCCGAAGACAAACGCATACGTTGGACTCAGCATAAGATCAAAGAAGGTGAAACCTTAGGTCATATCGCTAAGAAACATGATGTGTCTGTCAAAGCGATCCAACGAACGAACAAGTTAAAGAATCATATTATTCGTACTGGTAAAACCCTCATCATCCCACTATCAGATTCTGTTGCAGTAGCCTCTATGGGCAAAACCATTGAGCTTCCTCGCATTCGTCGTAACTACACGGTACGCCGCGGTGATTCTTTATACAAAATCGCAAAGCAATTTGATGTGAAAATCAAAGATTTGAAACGCTGGAACAGTGTTGGTCGTTACATCAAGCCAGGTCAAAACCTAACGGTATACGTAAAACCTTATTCGTGATTATTTAAGCGCCAACAGGCTGCTTTATGACCTTCGCCTAAATCAACAGTGACGGGATAACGCTCTCGACACTTCGCATCAGCCAGCGGGCAACGTTCATGAAAATGACAACCCGCAGGTGGATTCGATGGCGAGGGCAAATCCCCTTCTAAACGAATCACATTACGCTCTCTGCTTGGGTCTGCGACTGGTACGGCCGTTAGCAATGCTTGCGTGTAAGGATGCTGTGGCGCCTGCAAAACTTGCTGTACAGAGCCGTATTCGACGATACGCCCCAAATACATCACTGCCACCTCATCAGCGAGATAGGCCACAACAGAGATGTTATGCGTGATAAATAGATAGCTAAGCGAAAGATCACGTTGAAGCTGCTTAAGCAAATTAAGTACTTGCGCCTGAACGCTGACATCTAAGGCACTAGTTGGCTCATCACACACAATAAACTTTGGCGATACAGCCAAGGCACGCGCTATCGCAATACGTTGACGCTGACCACCTGAGAATTCATGTGGATAACGTAATAAAGCAGACTCAGGCAAACCTACTTGGTTCAGCAGCTCAATAACGCGCTGTCGTCGTGCGGCGCGGTCAGGCTCAATATTTTGCGCAATCAAACCTTCCGCAACAATATCTTCGACCAGCATCCGCGGATTCATGGATGAAGCGGGGTCTTGGAAAATAATTTGAAATTCGCGGCGCAGCTTTCTGAGAGTCTCACCGCTCAGCGACATCAAATCATGGCCATCAAAGTCAACTTCACCCTCCGCTACATCCAACAGCTGCAAAAGCGCTTTACCAACAGTTGTTTTGCCGCACCCAGACTCACCGACCAATGCAACCGTGGAACCTTTCTTGATCGAGAGATCAACACTATCTACGGCTTTTACATACCCAACAGTGCGTCGAAGCACGCCTTTACGAATGGGGAAATAGACTTTCAACTGGCGAATGTCAACTAAGGTCGCAGCTGCATTTTCAACTCTCGGCGCATCTATCTGAGCGCTAGACACAGGCAGCTGCGTGTCGCCAACAAGATGACAACGGTAGCCTGTCGATGCATCACCCTGCCAAGCAGGGAGTTCGTTATCGCAGCTCGGCTCTCTCAAGGCGCAACGTTCTGCAAAACGACATCCAGAAAAATATTGGTTCAGCGCGGGCACGATACCCGGAATAATTTCTAAGGACTCTGCACGCTTATCGTTGCTTGGCAATGATCTAAATAACTTTTGACTGTAGGGATGCTTAGGTGAGGCAAAAAAATCTTTTACAGCGGCTCGCTCAATTAACTGACCGGCATACATAACGCCAACTTC
>VMDJ01000067.1 GCA_008080925.1 Gammaproteobacteria bacterium | reverse complement strand
GATCCTTTTCAAAAATGCCGCGATACTCTTGATAGGTGGTCGAACCAATACATTTAAGCTCGCCTGAGGCCAGCATTGGCTTGATCAGGTTAGAGGCATCCATCACGCCACCTGAAGCCGCACCTGCGCCTATCATGGTGTGAATCTCATCGATGAATAGCACCGCATCAGGTTGGCGCTTAAGCTCAGCCAAAATCGCTTTCAAACGCTTCTCGAAGTCACCGCGGTATTTAGTACCGGCAACTAAGCTGCCTAAATCCAACGAGTAGATAATCGCCGGCTGGAGAACCTCAGGCACCTCGCCGTCAACAATACGCTTAGCTAAACCTTCAGCAATCGCTGTTTTGCCCACGCCTGCTTCACCCACCAGCAAGGGATTGTTTTTACGGCGACGACAAAGGATTTGAACCGTACGTTCAACCTCTGCTTGGCGACCAATCAATGGATCGATCTTACCCGCTGCAGCACGCTCGTTAAGGTTGGTTGAGTACTTACCTAACGCCGACTGCGAACGTGACTCACCCTGTTCTTCTGCTTCATCTTCACTCAGTGGTACGCGCTCACCCATCTCTGACTCGGCTAATTTAGAAATACCGTGTGAAATGAAATTCACTACATCTAAACGAGAGATATCGTGTTGATCTAAAAAGTAAACGGCTTGAGAATCTTGCTCACTAAAGATAGCGACCAATACGTTGGCACCCGTTACCTCGTTACTCTCTGATGATTGCACGTGGAAAACCGCACGTTGCAGCACGCGTTGGAAGCCGAGAGTTGGCTGAGTCTCACGCTCATCCTCTTCAGGGATTAGGGGTGTGCTCTCTTCGATGAACTGGGTGAGATCGGTACGTAAGCCGCCCACATCTGCAGCACAGGCATTGAGCACCTGTAACGCACTGTCGTTATCTAAAAGCGCCAAAAGCAGGTGCTCGACGGTCATAAATTCATGACGACGATCACGCGCATCTTGAAACGCTTGATGCAAGGTAACTTCTAATTCTGAGCTGAGCATTACTTATTCTCCATCATCAGCTTCTTCCATTTCACACAATAGCGGATGCTGATGTTGTCGTGAAAAGGTATTGACCTGTTCAACCTTAGTTTCGGCGACATCTTTAGTATAGACACCACAAACACCCACGCCTTTTGTGTGTACATGCAACATGACACGCGTCGCCTGCTCCCGATCCATACGGAAGAACTGCTCAAGTACCAAAATGACGAACTCCATCGGTGTGTAGTCATCATTTAAAAGCACAACGCGGTAGCGCGGTGGTCGTTTTAATTTGGGACGTGCTGGCGCGACTGCGAGGTCGCCATCATCACGATCTGGATCGTAATCGCTCATTACTGCTTCCAATTACTGTTATGGCTTTATTGTGACGAAACACTGCCCATCTGCAAACACGTGAATGTCAGGGGCATCCGTTCTCAAGCCTAATTCAGTATTAGTAAATAATAATTTATAGTTATTTTAAATCAACAACTTACGGTTCCACTACTCAATAGTTTTAGTTATAGTCATTCCAACTGTTAAGACACCAAGAACAAAAACAACGTCATAGCAGCTGTAGTAAAACCAAAGGAGGCAAATATGATCACTGGAGTAGTTAAGTGGTTTAACAACGCCAAAGGTTATGGCTTTGTAACCCCAGATCAAGGTGATCAGGATATCTTCGTACACTTCAGCGCAATCGAAATGGATGGGTATCGCACCCTGAAAGAAGGTATGCGCGTTGAGTTCGATGTGGAGGAAGGCCCAAAAGGCTTACACGCTATGAAGTTGCATGAGGCGCCTACCCCGGCCTAAATTCGCTTCGCACGATATCCCAACAAAAAAGCCCCGCATAACGGGGCTTTTTCGCATTTATGATGAAGATAAATTACATTTTTGCAATCATCGCGTCGCCGAACTCAGAACAGCTCAATAGCTGTGCATCATCCATCAAACGTTCAAAGTCATAGGTGACTGTTTTCGCACTGATAGCATCTTCCATCGCCTTGATGATCAGATCAGCTGCTTCTGTCCAACCCATATGACGCAGCATCATTTCTGCTGACAAGATCAATGAACCTGGGTTCACTTTATCTTGGCCTGCGTACTTAGGTGCTGTGCCGTGAGTCGCTTCGAACATCGCTACGGTATCTGATAGGTTTGCACCTGGTGCAATACCAATGCCACCCACTTGCGCAGCTAATGCATCAGATACGTAGTCACCGTTAAGGTTCAAGGTTGCGATGACATCGTATTCACGAGGACGCAATAGAATCTGTTGCAAGAAGGCATCTGCTATCACGTCTTTTACTACGATCTCATTGCCGGTCTTAGGATTCTTAAAGGTACACCATGGACCACCATCCAGTTCAGTTGCACCAAACTCAGATTTCGCAAGCTCATAGCCCCACTCTTTGAAAGCACCTTCGGTGAACTTCATGATGTTGCCTTTGTGAACCAAGGTCACAGAGGCGCGATCATTATCAATCGCATATTGAATCGCTTTACGCACCAATCGCTCAGTACCGTCTTTAGAGACTGGCTTTACACCAATGCCTGAGGTCTCTGGGAAACGGATCTTGGTAACACCCATTTCTTTGATCAAGAAGTCGATAACCTTTTTCGCTTCTGGCGTACCTTCTTGATACTCAACACCTGCATAGATGTCTTCTGAGTTTTCACGGAAGATCACCATGTCGGTATCTTGTGGACGCAACAGTGG
>VMDJ01000160.1 GCA_008080925.1 Gammaproteobacteria bacterium | reverse complement strand
GCCTGCATCAGCCGTCACACGCGCCATCGCAATTGAACGCTCAAGGGTTGGCGAGAAGCCACCCGAGGTGATTTCACCGACCTCGCGATCACCGTCATAAATCTTTTGATGTCCGCGCAGAACGCCACGGCCTTCAAGCACCAAACCTATAAACTTCGCGATATTGCCGGCTGCTTTTTGCGCTTCTAAGGCTTCGCGACCAATGAACTGACGATCATCTGCCATCGCCACGGTCCAACTCAGACCTGACTCTAGTGGTGTAAGGCCTTCATCCATGTCCGAACCATAAAGATTCATACCCGCTTCTAAACGCAAGGTATCGCGAGCACCTAAACCACAAGGCGCTACACCCGCCGCGGCTAGGTCACGCCAAAGCTGCTCGGTTTCATTTTCAGGAACAACGATCTCGAAACCGTCTTCACCCGTGTAGCCGGTACGACCCACAAACCAGTGACCGTCTGTCGCTGCATTAAAAGGTTTGAGCTCTTTTGCTGCGACGGCTAACTCTGGCTGCATAATGCTAATCGCTTTCTCGCGCGCCTTCGGGCCTTGAACCGCCACCATGCCAAGATCAAAACGTGGTTCAACAGCAACATCAAACGCTGTCACCTGCTGCTGCATCCACTCGATATCTTTCTCGGTGGTGCCCGCATTGATCACCATGCGGAACCACTCTTCATTCATAAAGTAGACAATCAAATCATCGATCACGCCGCCTTCTGGCTTGAGCATGCACGAATAGAGGGCTTTACCCGAGGTCTGCAGCTTGGCCACATCATTCGCAAGCAAGTTCTGCAAAAACTCACGAACACGAGCACCCTTCAAATCAACTACAGTCATATGGCAGACATCGAACATGCCCGCGTCGTTACGCACAGCGTGGTGCTCATCGATCTGAGAGCCGTAGTTAACCGGCATATCCCATCCACCAAACGGCACCATACGGGCACCCATTTCGCGGTGAACAGCATTCAAAATTGTTTTCTTATCAGCACTCATCGTGGCTCTCACTGGCTTAAATCTCGGACACAAAAAAAGGCGGATGATCTAAACCCACAATGGATTTACATCATCCGCCCCTCTGTCCGGTAACCTGAGAGTTTACCCCGTCGGTGTGCGCTACAGCGCAGCTCTCCAGAGCCAATCTTGAGTGTCCTCATCAAATACAGTCCTTTTACCTGAGCGATTCCGGGCGGAATTTGCGCCTTCGGTGCCGAGAAATCTCGGTCTCTCCTGCATCGATATCGATTGGAAGTGCGGATGCTAACGAAAGCCCCTAGCTCTGCCAAGCCTATTAACCATTAAATCTATCGATGATAAGGACAAGGGCTTAAATAAATAATTAAAACAGTACTTTAGAGGCGCTTGCCGAGCGAAGGTACTGCCACGCCCTCGCCTAATGCGACACGTTCAAATTGACGG
The DNA here is from genome assembly GCA_008080925.1 of Gammaproteobacteria bacterium. Classification (GTDB taxonomy): domain Bacteria; phylum Pseudomonadota; class Gammaproteobacteria; order Chromatiales; family Chromatiaceae; genus VMDJ01. The sequence goes on along the minus strand of VMDJ01000160.1, from coordinate 1,327 downwards.
CGCAGCGGCGAGACATGATGCGCCACACCAAGACCGAGATTTCGGATCAACGACAACGCAGGATTATTGTTGCTGAACAGATGCTTGAAGCCATCCATCGCCGATTGAACCGCCAAGTTATGACCCTTTCGCGCTCGCTCATAACGACGCAGCACACCCATCGCACCAATCGACTCGCGATGAGCACGCGCTTCAATCAACACATCCATCAACATCGCTGCATCAAGGAAACCTAAGTTCACCCCTTGACCGGCTAAAGGATGAATCACGTGAGCGGCATCACCAATCAAAGCCACACCATCTAAAACGTAGCGCTCAGCTTTTAGCTTACGCAGCGGAAATGCAGCACGCTCACCGACAACGCTCAGCTTGCCGCACACCGCTTCACTGGCTTGAGTGAGCTCTAGGTTAAAGCTCTCTTCTGAAGCATTAACCAACGATTGCGCTTGCTCAGGTGAGGTCGACCAGACAATCGAGAAATACTCTTCATTCATCGGCAATAAAGCGAGCGGCCCCGTTGGCATAAACCGTTGCCATGCAGTGCTTGCGTTACCCTGCTCAGCTTTTACCGTGCAGACCACACCTTCTTGATCATAAGAGCTTGTGCTTGCAGTTAAACCAACTAATTCACGCACCGAAGAGCGCGCACCGTCTGCGCCAATGACAAGCGATGCTGATAAAACATCATCATTAGAAGCGATGAGTTTTGTTTGATCCCCTTCTCGTTCGATCGACACGATCTCAACGTCAGCCACATGCTTGATGTTGGCTTGATGGGTAATCTGTTCCCACAAACTCGCAACGATGACACGGTTCTCAACGATATGACCTAAATTAGGCGCGCCCACATCCTCTGCGGCAAAGTGAACCTCACCAAAACCTTTGCGATCCCACACGTGCATATTTTCATAGGCTGTTGCGCGACGTTGTTGCATGCTGTGCCACACATCGAGGTTACGCAGAATCGTTTCGGAAGTTCGGGTTAACGCAGAAACACGGATATCAAAATCATCACCCGTCCACTCTAACGATGGCTGGCGCGGTTCCAACAAAGTGACTTGGAAACCTTCACGCGCTGCAGCCAATGCCATACAGGCACCGACCATGCCGCCACCGACAATGATGATGTCACTTGAGTCATTCATTAAGGTTTTAAACCTCGGCTGAGACGTGGCAGCTTACCGAGCAAGCCCATTGCACCACGTGCGATACCGCGACGTAATGGTGGGAACAAATCGACCAACAACAAGCCGGCGTTACGACCCAAACGAATAGACTTGAGCGGATTACTAAATAAACGTGCCAGGCCATCGGTCGCTAAGGCCAT
>VMDJ01000090.1 GCA_008080925.1 Gammaproteobacteria bacterium | reverse complement strand
GTATTGGCCTGCCTGTTACAGGTTTTGCTCACTCGCCTGACGATATTCAAGACATGTTAGAAATGGTGGGTGGTGCACCCGCTGTTATTAAGTTACTTGAAGGTACTCAAGGTATCGGTGTTGTTCTTACCGAAACCAAAAAGGCGGCAGAAAGCGTTATTGAAGCCTTTATGGGACTGAACGCCAACATCTTGATTCAAGAATTCATCAAAGAAGCAGGTGGTGCTGACCTGCGCTGTTTTGTTGTTGGTGGACGCGTGGTAGCTGCAATGAAGCGTCAGGGCAAAGAAGGTGAATTCCGCTCAAACATCCATCGTGGTGGTTCAGCTACCTTGGTAAAACTGACACCTGAAGAACGCTCAACAGCTCTTCGTGCTGCAAAAGCGATGGGCTTAAATGTTTGTGGTGTTGATATCTTGCGTTCAAACCACGGCCCACTCGTTATGGAAGTGAATTCATCTCCTGGTCTCGAAGGTATTGAATCAACCACTCAAAAAGATGTTGCTGGCTTGATTATCGAGTTCATCGAGAAAAACGCTAAGCCACACAAAACGCAAACACGCGGCAAAGGCTAAGTTTACTGATAGCGTTGAAGATCTAACGCTTTTGATGCATTTGTAGTGGTACTAAATAAAACCACTCCCCCTGAAGGTGCGTAGATACCCGTTACTGCGCTGATCACCACCTGATGCGTGACCAATAACACCAATTCGTCCTGCTTCAGTGAATCAAGGTAACGCTTTAAGTTCCTCAAGGTTTGCTCACGATCTGCATGTTCTTCAAAGAATGAGTTCAAACCCGTAAATGGCACCACCTTGCCAACATCTAACAATCGCGCTGTTTCTTGACAACGACACCACTGGCTCGATTTAACTTCAGTAAAGTTAATCTGATGCTGCCTTAACACTTTCCCCAAGGACTCTGCTTGAGCACGTCCTGTCGCATCAAGGTTTCGCTGAGTAGAACAATCATTCACATCAAAATGACTCGGATCACCATAGCCAGGGGCTAAGGCATGTCGCATAAACATCACATTAGCGCCGGTTTTGGTGATGACCTTGGCTAGAGCAGATTCAGCCTGAACAAATGCCGTGTTGAGCAACAACGCTATCGTGATGAGCCATTTCATTTTTTCACCTCGGTAATTCGATACAAGCCGCCATCAGCTTGATCATTAAGGACCAATATTGAACCGTCTTTCATAACGGCAATATCACGTATACGACCTAATTCCTTATCAAGCCATATTGATTCACTGATCGGTTGTTGTTTTTCATTCAACTTCACTGAATAGATTCGACGAAACTTCAGCGAGCCTACGAGCAAAGAACCTTTAATCTCTGGAAACATATCACCTGAGTAAAAACTCATGCCCGAGGGCGCAATACTTGGAACCCAGGTCCATATTGGATCGGTATAACCTTCAGGCGAGTAACTCAGGCCTATCTCACCTCCGCCGTATTCTTCACCATACGAGACTACTGGCCAACCGTAATTGCGCCCACGCTGAATAACATTTATTTCATCTCCACCTTGTGGCCCATGTTCATGAGCCCATAGTTCACCATTTGGCATTAGTGTCATTCCTTGTGGGTTTCTATGGCCTATAGAATGAATTTCAGGCAACCAATCATCTTGTGCACTGTTGATAGCGGCACCGGTCAGTGAGATTCTGATTATTGATCCCGCATGATTATCTGGCTTTTGAGCATTAAAACGATCACCTCGATCACCCAGTGATGCGTAAAGCTCATCATCATGAATAACTAAACGACAGCCAAAGTGATATCCGGCAGATGAGCTGTGGTTAGAAACAAAGATATCTTTTCCATTACTTAAGCGATCATTCGTAAGAAACGCTTTGAAAATTGCTGTTGTATAACGACCAGTCGCCACTTGCTTGGTGTAACACAAATAAATGTCGCTATTTCGTACGACAACATCCAAAAGCCCTCCCTGGCCAATGGCGACACTATCGGGAATACCTCTGACTTCATCAGTTTGACTCGACGGGATGTCAATTTTAAAAATCGCACCTTGTCGACTGGTTACTAATACCGCTCTTTCATCAATAGCATCCATTCCCCATGGATGTGAGATCGCCTCGCCTACTCTTTCAATATCCCGCTCTGCCAATACAACATGGCTAACAAAAAGCCCACAAAGCAACAGGCAAAATCTATACAAAGCGAAACCCTATTTCGGTATAAAGGTGCTAACTAGTTTAGTCGGTTTTTTATTTTGAGTGCCCAGCCATCCATTCTATTCGTCTATAACGCTGATAGCGGCTTATTCAATCTAGTCGCAGACATTGGTCATAAGATTTTTTCACCTAGCACCTACTCGTGCGATCTATGCCAACTCACACACGGTGTTTTCAAAGAGCGTGAAGTATGGAAAAGCTTCATTGAGACGCTTGATATCCCGGTTGAGTTTCTTCACCGAGATGAGTTCATTAAGTCCGGTTTATTTAGCGACACATTGCCCGCCATTTTCTATCGCGAAAGCAATGAGCTAACCACTATTTTCGATCGCGATAAGCTAGCAGATTTTAGTGATGTTGATGATTTAGTTACCGCACTCAGGGATAAATTAGCTCGAAGAGAGTTGATCTAAAACCTCGGGCGTATTCACATTAATCACCAACTGATCTGAAGGGATGGTGGCAAAACTATCTTGCCAAGGCGCCACAAACTCAATAACACGGCGCTCACCTTGGTCTAAATATTCGCTAATCATGGGTAGCAGCTGCCGTGACCACAAGCCCACTAAAGGCTGAAGACGATCGTGAATATGCGTACCCACCCATAAGGCTTTTGTTACTTGTTGCTTCTCGA
>VMDJ01000121.1 GCA_008080925.1 Gammaproteobacteria bacterium | reverse complement strand
TGGTAAGACCGGTAGTCTCAGCCAAAGATGCGATGATTTGGGTTTTGGTCATCTTGGTAGCGATGGCCTTTACTGCTGGTGCCGCTTTTACTGCTGCTTTTTTAGCTGTCTTTTTCTTAGCGACTTTTTTCTTCGCAACTTTTTTTGCTGCCATGAAATGCTCCTAACTTTTGTTTGGTGGATGAAAAGCAAGGCGAACATAGCACACTAAAATGAATTAACAATAGTTTTATTTTTCATTTTTGCCGTTATTTATTGCCGAAAATATTTTCGATGAGATTGAGCCCATCTATAACTGAATTTTTGTCACACAAATTTGCAAGGCACCGTTAAGATTCGAATATGAAATTTTGCTGTTTTGGAGTAGTAAATGGCACGCATATTAACTGTCGGTGTATTAACAGAAGACATCGTTAACACGGTAAAAACCTACCCCGATGAAGATTCAAAGGTACGTACGACTGATCATCATCGTCGTGTTGGTGGCAATGCAGCGAATACAGCAATGAAGCTTGCGTGGCTTAAAAATGAAAGTTTTTGGCTAGGAAATTTGCCAGACCATACAAGCTGGGTAAGACAGCAACTTGATCATTGGGGCGTGGATTACGGTTTGGCTCAAGAACTAAAACAAGGCCATTTGCCGACTTCATTTATCACCTTGTCGGAAGAAACCGGATCACGCACGATCGTGCATCATCGTGATATGCCTGAATACGATGCTGAGCATTTTCTAAAATTAGATATCCGTGCATTCGATTGGCTACATTTTGAAGCGCGTGAATTAGTAGAAATACCGCAGATGATGTCCAAAGCACGCGGCATGTGCGGCATACCCGTGTCATTGGAGATAGAGAAGCCACATGCCGGGGTTGAAGCCATGTTTGAGTATGCCGATGTGATCTTTTTCTCCAAAGAATATGCGCAATCACGTGGGTTTTCGAATGCCAACGACTTTCTTAAAGCGGTCGAGTTTCACGGCATTGCGACCTGTGCTTGGGGCGCTCTAGGTGCTTGGGCAAAGAACGATTTTGGCCAAATGTTTTACGCGCCAGCTAAGGAGAATGTCCATGTTGTAGACAGCGTGGGCGCGGGAGATGTGTTTAACGCTGGTATGGTTGATGGCATCTGTCGCGGTATGGATGTGGAATCAGCCCTGCAACATGCGGTGCAGTTAGCGGGTGATTCGGTTGAGCATGAAGGAGTAGTTTGGTGAGTGAGTGGATGGTCATCGATGCGATGCGCGATGCCGCGGATCCTTCAGCGAAAGGCTACAAACTTGATGATCTTGTGACCTCAGGTGCCGCATTCTTTGTGGTGAAAAAAGATAGCCAGCTTCACGCCTATGTGAATCAGTGTCCTCACGTGGGTGCTCCCTTAGAGTGGATTCCCGATCAATTTCTCGATGCCGATGCGCAGTTCATCCAGTGTGCCGTGCATGGTGCCGCCTTTGTGATTGATGATGGCGCCTGTGCCGGTGGTCCGTGCAATGGTGTTGGTCTTACCGCGCTGCCACTGCTGCAAGAAGGCGATCATGTAAAAGTCGACGTCACTACGGTTCGTGAGCTTTTATCCCCTCCGGCGATCTAATGCTTAGCGCCGTTCTGCTTATTCCTCTTTTCATACTCGCATTGCGCTGGGCGAACTGGTCGCGCATGCGTGAGCAACGGCTGATCAATGTGTTTTTGTTCAGCGTGCTGGTTGTTTTGCTCTTTTGGTCACTGCGTATCCCGGTGATGGATGGCGTCAGCTGGCACGTCTCTGGTATCACCTTTTTGACCCTTATGTGGGGATGGTCCTTTGCATTACTTGGCGGTAGTTTGGCGGTGATTGTGCAAACACTTGCCTTGCAAGAACCGCTGATCAATGTCCCCAGTATGATTTTGCTGCATGTAGTGTTACCAGCAACACTAACGCAAGTGGTGTTGGGCTTAACCCGTGCGTATCTTCCAAAGCACTTTTTTATTTACACCTTTGTGAATGCCTTTTTCTGCGGGGCGCTTGTCGCCCTAGCGGTAGCCTTTGGCGGTGCTTTAAATCTGTTCTTATCGGATATGGCCAGCTGGAAAATACTCTCTGAGCAATACCTCATTTATGTACCGCTAATGTTATTCCCGGAGGCGTTTTATAACGGCATCGTGATGACCGTACTGATCAGCCTGCGCCCACAATGGGTTTGGTCCTTCAAAGACGAAGAATATTTACAAGGGCGTTAAGTTGGCTTGATCCTACTCGTTAAAGGCGTAAGCTAAGGTCAAAACGAGGGGGCAACATGACGGAATCGCTTGATCCAATCATCTTAAATATTATCTACGCCTGTATGGGCGGCTTTCTGACGCTATTGTTTATGTGGCTAGGCTGCAAAATCTTTGGCCACATTGTGAGCTTCAGCATCCCAGAACAACTGAAAAATGGTAACCAAGCCGTTGGTCAAATGATCATGGGTATCTATATCGGTATTGGTGTCGCTATGGGCTTGGTGATTGGCTTAGGCTTGAATTGATCAAAGCGTATGCGCAAGTCACTACTCATCATTTTGCTGTGCATGTCATCGGTCGTGTTGGCCTTTGGCGATCGCTCAGTACGCGATGACCGATGGACGGATAAATACGATCATCTTTTTCGTAAATACACCAAACATTACTTTGGTCCGCATATCGACTGGCATTGGTTTAAAGCCCAAGCGATTGTTGAATCGAGTCTGAAACATAAAGCTAAAAGTAACAAAGGGGCGATTGGTCTGATGCAGATTTTGCCGTCGACCTACGACGAGATCCGTGATGACCTACCTTATCTTGCCGATATCACACAGCCGCGTTGGAATATTGCAGCAGGCATCTTTTATGA
>VMDJ01000163.1 GCA_008080925.1 Gammaproteobacteria bacterium | reverse complement strand
TGGACAATGACACTTAATCACATGGAAGCTGATGATGATGCAACTGACTACACAAACGCATATGTCGGGTACGCAATTGATGATAGGAACTATGTTGGTGCTCATATTGCTGACGTAAGCAGCACCACAGACAGTAACCCATTCACTTTGGGTTACACTCATAAGTACAACGATGATCTTAAAGTATTTGTTGAGTATTACGATGCTGACAACGGTAGTGAATACCCATCACTTGGTTTCCACTACAGCCTCTAATCACTTTTAAACATGTGATCTATCAGCCGGGCTCTGCCCGGCTTTTTGGGTATGAAGACCTTACTTACGCTCAAAAATGTCTGCAAAGTCTTTGGCGAATCACCCAAGAAAGCTCTCAAGCTTTTAGATAAGGGCTTAAGCAAAGACGAAATTTTTGAAAAGACGGGTAACACCCTCGGCGTGGTGAATGCCTCTTTTGATATCAACGAAGGCGAGATCTTCGTGATCATGGGCCTGTCTGGCTCAGGCAAGTCAACACTGGTTCGTTTGTTTAATCGCTTGATTGAACCGAGTCGCGGTGAGTTGATACTCGAAGGCCAAGATATTGCTAAAGCGAGTAAAAGCGAGCTACGCAAAATCCGTCGCGAAAAGATGAGCATGGTGTTCCAGTCATTTGCACTGATGCCCCATATGTCAGTCATTGAGAATACGGCCTTTGGCTTAGAACTCTCTGGAGTAAGCAAAGAAGAACGCAATCAACGTGCGCTCGATGCTTTATCTCAGGTTGGCTTAGAAGCGTGGGCAGACAGCTACCCTTCTGAGCTTTCTGGCGGCATGCAACAGCGGGTTGGTTTAGCCCGTGCCTTAGCTAACGATCCAAAGATTCTGTTGATGGATGAAGCCTTCTCAGCGTTAGATCCATTGATCCGCACTGAGATGCAAGACGAGCTTTTAAAACTTCAGCAGAAACATAAACGCACTATCGTATTTATCTCACACGACCTTGATGAAGCCATGCGAATCGGTGATCGAATCGCGATCATGCATGACGGTCGCGTAGTTCAAGTCGGTGCACCAGAAGAAATCCTGAAAAACCCTGCTGATGATTATGTTAGCTCGTTCTTCCGCGGTGTAGATGTCTCAACAGTTTTGAGCGCCGGTGATATTGCGAGTAAAAAACAAACAACTGTGATTCGTCGCGAAGGTACTGGCATTGAAACTGCCATTATTCAATTACAAGAAACGGATCGCGAACACGGCTATTTGGTGAATAACGACCTCACCTATATCGGCATAGTGACCATTGACAGTCTGAAGGATGCTCGCAAGCTCGGTGAAAGTATCGAAAAAGCGATCATTCAAGGTATCGAGCCAATCCAAACCGATCAACCACTGAATGAGTTACTAGGTGTCGTTGCTGATGCGCCTTATGGCCCACCAATTATTGATGATGATCGCGTCTTTAAAGGTGCGTTAACTCGAGCTAGCCTACTGAGAATTCTCGACTCAGAAAGCTAAGCCTTATCTTTCTCATCAATCGGCTTTTCAATAGTTTCCACTGAGGCCGTAATCGAGCCACTGGCAAGCACAGGTGATGCATCGATATCTTCAGCATTCATCATTTCAGCAATACGTTGTAATGATGATAGAAGCTGCATCTTTTCCCAATCCTTCAAATCACTCAATCGTTTTTCAAAACGCTCTTGTAACAGAGGTAAAGACTGCTTAACGAGCACTTCAGCATCTGGTGTTGCCTTGATCAGCTGACGACGCTTATCCGCATCATCTTGCTTACGAGTAATCAAGTCACGTGATTCAAGTCGCTTAAGAATATCGGTAATAGTCGCCTGACTGAGACTGACGCGATTAGCGAGCTGACTTCCGGTTAACTCACCTTCACGTACAAGCTCACTCAAAATGACTGCCTGTGGGCCGGTCAAACCATAGGTTGTCGCCAAGTGACGAGAATGCTGATCAATCGCACGAATAACACGGCGAAGTGAAATCAAAATCTCTTCGGTGACTGTGGCAACTTCCGGCATATCAACAGTGTAGCTTACAGCTCACGCGTTGCGAGAAACTTGATATTCGGCCAGCGCTCTTCGGTCAACGATAAGTTCACACGTGTTGGCGCCAAATAAACCAACTGCTCATCACCATCTAAAGCGAGATTGTCGTGGGCTTTATCACGGAACTTTTGTAGCTCTTTCTCGTCATCACAGGTCACCCAGCGCGCCAATTGCACTTGCGTCGGCTCAACAATCGCTTCGACGTTGTATTCACCTTTCAGACGATGCACAGCGACTTCAAACTGCAGCACACCCACTGCACCCAGAATGATGTCGTTGTTACGCATCGGACGGAAAACCTGCGTTGCACCCTCTTCACAGAGCTGAACCACACCCTTTTGCAGCTGCTTAAGCTTAAGCGGGTCTTTCAGTACCACACGACGGAAGAGCTCCGGTGCAAAGTAAGGTACGCCGGTGTATTTCAACTCTTCGCCATCAGTAAAGGTGTCGCCGATCTGAATCGTGCCGTGGTTATGTAAACCAATAATGTCGCCGGGATACGCATGCTCAACCGCTTTACGCTCATCGGCTTGGAAGGTGATCGCATTCGCAATCGTGGTTTGCTTACCAATGCGCACATGCTTCATCTTCATGCCTTGGTTATAGCTACCAGAGCACACTCGCATAAAAGCCACGCGGTCACGATGCGCTGGATCCATATTCGCTTGGATCTTAAATACAAAGCCTGAGAACTTATCTTCTTTAGGGTCTACGGCCCGTTGTACTGCCTCACGTGTTGCCGGTGCTGGCGCATAATCCGCAAACGCATCCAACAGCTCTTCAACACCAAAGTTGTTTATCGCAGAGCCAAACAAA
>VMDJ01000001.1 GCA_008080925.1 Gammaproteobacteria bacterium | reverse complement strand
CGGGATCCTGCAGGCACACGACCTGACTTCTCCGCATCACGTGCTTGCTGAAGATCACCGACAACCAAACGGTACTCAAGCGTTGCTGTAGCACTCAACAAGTCTTTGACCTTACCGGGGTCCTGCACGCCAGGCAGTTCAACCACGATACGGCGATCGCCTTGTTGTTGAATCACAGGCTCTGCGACACCTAAAGCATTTACACGATTACGCAGTGTGGTGATGTTTTGTTGCAATGCTGATTTACGCACTTCACGTAACTCAGCATCCGATACCTGCGCTGAGAAGAACGCATTAGAGCCCTCTTCGCGATCGGTAAACACCAAGGTACGGAATTCGTTAGCGACTTTAACTTGTGCCGCGTTACGGTCTTCTACCGAACGGAAACGCACTTCAACCGCAGTGCCAATTGATTTAACCGTGACATAACGAATCTTCTCGTTACGCATGAACTCACGAAGGTTCGCGACCTGCACTTCCATCGCCTTCTCGATCGCTGCATCCATATCGACATCGATCAAAACGTGAATACCACCACGCAAGTCCAAACCAAGGTTCATTGGCTTACCGCCAACACCCGACAGCCAGGTTGGCACATCAGGCGACAAGGTCATCGCATGGGTAAAGTCACCCGATAAACCTTTTGCCACAACATCCTGAGCTTTAAGCTGGTCTTCCGGCTTTTCAAAACGTAGCTGAAGCTTGTCTCTGGATAACTCAACACGCTTTGGTGTTATGCCATTACTTTTGAGTGCCGCTTCGAGCTGAGCCTGCAGTGCATCCGACACAATTGCATTTCGCGTACCAGTCACTTCAATGACAGGGTCTTGGCTATAGATATTAGGTAAGGCGTAAAGCGCACCGAAGAACATCACAACGGCGACCAATACGTTTTTCCACATTGGGTATTGATTCAGCATAGGAGTGCCACAAAAAGCCCGACGAGTGTCGGGCTGTGAAATTACATTTCTTTCAAAGAACCTTTCGGCATAACCGCTTCAACCGACACACGGCGAACCGTTACAACGGTGTTATCAGCGATCTCAAGCTTGACGAAGTTCTCGCCCACCTCGGTGATCTTGCCCATCAAACCACCCACGGTTTGAACCTCATCACCTTTACCCAGCGCTTCGACCAGCTTCTTATGTTCTTTTTGACGCTTAACCTGAGGGCGGATAATGAACAGGTACATAATCACGAACATACCGATCAAGAACAACAACGGTAAACCTTCGCCACCAGGTGCAGCTGCAGCACCTTCAGCCATCGCATCAGAAATAAAAATCATCGGATTCTCCGAAATGGGGTTACAACTCGCCGCCCACATCCGAGCGACCTAAAAAGTGACGAAATTATGCCACAGCCACCTGAGAAAGTCGGTGGGCTAAAGCGTTCAATTCGGTACGGTTTTGCCTCGTTTGGCATAAAACTCGCTGCGGAATGCCTCAAAACGTTGTTGCTCAATCGATTCACGAATATCCGCCATCAACATTTGGTAATAGCGCAGGTTATGAATCGTGTTTAAACGCGCACCCAAGATCTCATTACATCGGAACAAATGGCGCAGATACGAGCGGCTGTAGTTTTGGCAGGTATAGCAATCGCACTCCTCATCTAAAGGACGAGTATCTTTTTCATGTGCTGCATTCTTGATCTTTACGACACCCGAATGCGTAAACAGATAACCATTGCGTGCATTTCGAGTCGGCATAACACAGTCGAACATATCAATGCCACGACGCACCGCTTCGACGATATCTTCTGGCGTACCCACTCCCATTAAGTAGTGTGGATGATCCGCCGGCAATACCTCCTGCATCACATCCAACACACGAATGCGATCCTCTTCTGGCTCACCGACCGATAAACCACCTACCGCATAACCATCAAAACAGATCTTTTGCAGCTCATCGAGGGAGCGTTTACGTAAGCTCTCGTACATACCGCCCTGCACAATGCCGAATAACGCGTTCGGGTTACCTTCATGTGCTGTCTTACTGCGCTGCGCCCAACGTAAGGACAGCTCCATGGACTCACGTGCCTCGGTTTCTGTGGCTGGGTATGGCGTGCACTCATCAAAAATCATCACGATATCCGAGCCTAGCTTACGCTGAATCTCCATCGACTCCTCCGGCCCCATGAATACCTTGGCGCCATCGGTAGGCGCTCGAAAATGCACACCCTCTTCTTTGATTTTCCGCATCGCACCCAATGAGAAGACTTGAAAACCGCCACTGTCAGTCAGAATCGGGCCATCCCAATGCGTAAAGTCATGCAGATCGCCATGCGCATTGATCACCTCTGTACCTGGTCTCAGCCAAAGGTGAAAAGTATTCCCAAGAATAATCTGCGCGCCCAAGCCCTTGAGCTCCTCAGGCGTCATCGCCTTGACCGTGCCATAGGTACCCACCGGCATGAACACCGGGGTTTCCACCGTGCCGCGAGCAAAGGTCAATCGACCGCGTCGCGCACCACCATCAGAGGCTAATAATTCGAATAATTCAGACATATTTCAAAAAATGGATTGACTTTACTCTCAGAATATTAGAAAATTCTAATGTGCTGATTATTCAGCACACCCTCCATCCTCCTTTGGTGGAACCTTGGCCCGGCACCCCCCTGTCGGGCCTTTTTAATGCCCGGAAGAAATTTCGGGCATTAATTTCAATCACTTAGCAGCTCTTTCGAGCAACATCGCATCCCCATAACTGAAGAAACGATAGCGCTGCTCAACCGCATGGCGATAAGCGCGCATGATGTTCTCATACCCCGCAAACGCCGACACCAACATTAATAAGGTGGACTGCGGCAGGTGAAAATTGGTCAACAACAGGTCTACTACCTGAAATTCGTAACCGGGACGGATGAACAACCTAGTATCACCCTGATAAGGCTTTAACTCG
>VMDJ01000126.1 GCA_008080925.1 Gammaproteobacteria bacterium | reverse complement strand
TATCATGGTCGGCGGTGAGGCGTCGGATATTGATGCTGTGATGCCTGTATTTGAGGCGATGGGGCGTTTAGTCCCGCATGTCGGGCCAGTGAGCTCAGGACAGGTGACGAAAGCGGTGAATCAAGTGATCGTTGGGCTCACCATTGGTGCTGTCTCAGAAGCGCTAGCCGTAGCTAAAAAGGCAGGTGTGGATCTTAAGAAGGCGCAACAAGCACTCATGGGTGGTCATGCGTCATCGCGTATCTTGCAAGAGCACGGCAGTCGCATGATTAATCAGACTTTTGAGCCGGGTGGCAAAGTGGTGACTCAAGCTAAAGACATGCAGCAAGCGTTAGATCTCGCAGCTGAGCTCGGTGTTGAGTTACCAGCAACGGCATTAAATTTGACGCTTTACAAACACTTAATTGAAAACGGGTTAGGTGCACTCGACCATAGTGCACTTTACAAATATTACGACCAATAATGTTAGGAGAGAACAATGACGGCATTAGACGCAGGACAAGCAGTTCCAGATGTCACCTTTAAGGTTAGAGCAGATACCGATTGGGTAGATGTGACCAGTGATGATCTTTTTAAAGGCAAGACAGTCGTCGTTTTTGCACTGCCAGGTGCTTATACGCCGACCTGTTCGTCAACACATGTACCACGCTATAACAAGCTTGCAGGCGCGCTAAAAGCCCATGGTGTGGATGACATCATTTGTTTGTCAGTAAACGATGGCTTTGTCATGGATGAGTGGAAAGAGCATCAAAGGGCTGAACACATTCGTTTTATTCCTGACGGTAACGTGGAGTTCACGCGTGGCATGGGGATGGAAATCGATTTGTCCGTAGTCGGATTTGGCGAGCGATCTAAGCGATATTCAATGTTGGTTAAAGACGGCGTTATTGAGAAACTATTCCTAGAAACAGCAGCGCCAGGTGCGCCTTTAGAAGCCTCTGATGCCGATACCATGTTGGCCTATATCGCACCTAATGCGCCTAAGCCTGCCGATGTTGCGATCCTCACAAAAAAAGGCTGTCCTTTCTGCGCAAAAGCAAAAACGTTATTGAAAGATGCTCAGATGGATTATGACGAGTTGGTGTTGAATCAAGATATCCCAGAGTCGAGTATTCGAGCACTCACGGGTCAATCAACTTTTCCGCAGGTGTTTATTGATGGCAAACACATCGGTGGATGTGATGATCTCGAAGCGCATTTAGCTAAGTAAAAAAGAACCGGCACCTTGTTATATAAGTAGGTGCCGGTTTTTTATTAGCCGGTATTTCGCATGCCGGCTGCGATTGCGTTGATACTCCGTAGCAGTGGATCGAGCTGTCGCTCACGCTCATTTTCATCTTGTTCTTGATCGCGATAACGACGAATCAAGGCTAATTGGATGTGATTGAGAGGATCGAGATAGGGCTCTCGACGACTCAAGGAACGTTTTAATAGATCATTATCATCAAGTAATTCGTCTAGCTCAGCGATCTTTAAGATCCATTCCTTGCAGCGTTCATACTCTTCAGTAATCAGTGCGTAGATCGTATCGGCGTCTTCTTGGTTTTGCATCAAGTCTGCATATTCGCGTGCAATATCCATATCCGATTTAAACAGAGCCATCTGCGTATTACTGAGTAAGTTGCGAAAGAATGGCCACTTTTTATAAAGGCGGCGTAGTTCATCCAATCGTTGCTTTGATTTGCCGACATAGGCTTCTAGCGCAATACCCAGGCCATACCAAGCAGGCAACGTGTGACGAGACTGTGCCCAACCAAATACCCATGCAATGGCACGAACTGAGTATTTTGAAAGATCACCTTTTTTACGGTGCGATGGACGTGAGCCAATGTTCAACATGCCGATCTCAGAGACGGGTGTTGCTTCGTAGAAGTAATCGATAAAGCCTTTCACATCCTCTGTGAGCGTACGGTAGTGCTTTTCACCATGAAGTTGTAGTTGCTCCATGACTTTCGTGTACAGCTTCTCGTCCGGTTTGGTTTTTTCTACCAAGTTACGGCTAGCTTGAATTACACCGGTCAAACCCATAGTAAGTTCGAACACGGCGGTCTCTGGGTTGCTGTACTTATACGACAGCACTTCACCTTGCTCGGTGAACTTAATCTGACCGAGTACAGTACCAGCCGGTTGAGACGTGATCGCTTGGTGAGTAGGACCGCCGCCACGACCAATGGTGCCGCCTCGACCATGGAAGAGGCGAATGCGAATACCACGCTCTTTACCAAGCGAAATCACTTTTTGCTGCGCTTGATATAGAGTCCACACGGAAGCGACGATACCGCCATCTTTGGCAGAGTCTGAGTAACCGAGCATGACCTCTTGCAGCGTTGAATGCGCTTTAAGGAGCTTGCGATAGACCGGATCGTCTAGCAATTGAGTCATTACAGGCTCAATGTGTGACAGGTCGGTAATGGTTTCAAACAAGGGCGATACGCCAATGTTGCAGAAGGTTTTACCTTTGGCTTGGCCAACCAGTCCTGACAAGCTCGCGAGGAACATCACATGCATGACATCAGAGGCATGGTGAGCCATTGAGATCACATAACGACCAATGACCATCGGGCTGACGCATTGTTGCATCTCGGCAACTACATCAAACACGCTTAGCACTTCACGCGACATCTCAGTCAGATTTTTGCGATCGAAGCTAAGGTTGCCTTTCAGCGTGAGCTCGCCCATCAATTTTAGTTTGGCTTCTTCATTGAGCTCGGCGTAGTTATCTTCGATACCAGCCGCCTTGAGTACCTCAGCAACGGTGTCTAAATGAACATTCGATTCTTGGCGAATATCCAGGCGCGCCAGATAGAAACCAAAGGTTTTGGCTAAACGGATAAGGTCCAGTAGGTTTTCATTGGCAAGATCATGATCACCATGGCTAGCCAATGAATCGCGCATCAGGTTGAGGTCACG
>VMDJ01000161.1 GCA_008080925.1 Gammaproteobacteria bacterium | reverse complement strand
CAATCCATTGATCGTTTAAGTAAACATCACCATCTAAAAAGACCAGCACATCACCTTTTGCCTGAGCGACACCGATGTTGCGCACTTTGGCTGGCGTCGTTTTATAAGGGACTGAAATCACCTGAGCACCTTCTGCCGCAGCTAAAGCCGCCGTCTCATCGGTAGAAGCATTATCAACAACAATGATTTCGTAATCCTGACGACCCTTTAAATAGGTATGAATAGAACGCAAATCACGCTGAATAAAGCGTGCTTCGTTTTGAGCCGGGATTACAAATGAAATGAAGGACATCCTGTCGTCTCTTGCCACATCACTGTGGAGTAATGAACTTGGCGCCCCTTATCGGCAGCACCAAATAGGAATTTAATTCATAAATAGCGGAACGTAGTGATCGACCAGCAATAAGGCAAAGAGGATCATCAAATACACAATAGAGAAGCCAAAGGTCTTCATCGGAAGCTTCTCATTGTCATCACGATATAAGCGCACCGCATAGACCATGAACATCAAGTTCAACGCGACCGCACCCACCAAGTACAACCAACCACTCATGCCATAGCTGAACGGCAACAAGGTCACAACAAACAGCAGAACGGTATAAAGCAAGATCTGCAGACGGGTGTAATCCTTACCATGGGTGACCGGCAACATTGGCATACCAACTTTTTTGTAGTCGTCCGCACGATGAATCGCCAAGGCCCAGAAATGCGGTGGCGTCCAAGTGAAGATAATCAAGAACAACAGCAAAGCACCTGGATCCACACTGCCAGTAACAGCTGTCCAACCTAATAACGGTGGCGCAGCACCGGCAGCCCCACCAATCACGATGTTTTGTGGTGTCGCACGCTTGAGATACATGGTGTAAATCACTGCATAACCGATCAGTGAGAAAAAGGTTAGCGCAGCCGTGAGTACATTCACCCACATTATGAGAATCGCCATTGAGATGGCGCCAATCGCTAAGGCAAAGATCAGTGCATCACGCGACTTCATAGCACCCTGCGGTATCGGGCGATTGTGCGTACGACCCATGATGGCATCAATCTTTTGGTCCACCACATGATTAATCGCTGCAGCCGAACCTGAAGCCAAACCAATCCCCAAGGTGCCGAAGATGACTGCATCTAAAGGTGGCAAGCCAGGCACCGCCAACAACATACCCACAATGGCGGTAAAGACGATGAGCGCAACAACCTTAGGTTTACATAGCTCAAGATAATCGCGCCAGCAGACGCGCTTTGATTCGTTTAGTACTGACGTCGCCATAACACGTAGTTCACATAAATAACGGAAAGAAGAAGCAATGCCGCAACCAAGTTATGCAACACCGCAACAGTGAGCGGCAAATGGAACACAACATTGCTGATACCCAATGCAACTTGGGTGAACAACAACACCAACATCACCTTGGATGCTGTAGCCAACATGCCACCTTGTTTAATCATTGCTACTGCTAAGCCTAGTAGATAGCCGAAGGTAATCAATGCGCCAATGCGATGGGTTAAATGAATCGCTGTACGCGCCGGGTGCTCTAACACACCAAACTCATAATTCACGCCAATACCACGCCACATCACAAAGGCTTCTGAGAAATCGGTTTCTGGCATCCAGACACCATGACAGGTTGGGAAGTCAGTACATGCCAGTGCTGCATAGTTTGTACTCGTCCAACCACCCAGAGCTATCTGCATGATCAAAATAATTAGACCGAGCATCGCCCAAGGTTTAAATGACGGCTTAACAATTGTTGATCGCCGATCAGTCGCGATAAGCTGTAGCAAGAACAATAAAGAGAGCGTTGTAAAACCGCCCAGCAAGTGCCCCATCACCACTAGCGGTTTAAGCAACAGCGTTACTGTCCACATGCCCAAAGCTGCTTGGAAAATCACCACACCCAACAACAAGGTCGGGAGTAACACAGGTTGATCTGGATCGCTTGCGCGACGGCGCCAAGACCAAATAGTGATGGTCAAAATCAACAATCCCAACGTACCTGCAATGTAACGATGGATCATCTCAAGCCAGCCTTTATGAGGCTCGAGTGGTCGCTGCTCTAAATAATGTTTCTCATCAACTGCTTCTTCAGCATGCGGAACGATCCACTCACCGTAACAACCCGGCCAATCTGGACAACCTAAACCAGCATCGGCAAGACGCGTCCAAGCACCCATGATGATCACACACAGGGTGAATACGATACTGAACTTGATGAAGGTTGCGTAACGCATGTCTTAACCTACCTGAGAGATCTTCAACAGCTTCTGAAGATCTTTGAGCATGCCTCTAAAGTTGACGGATAAGTCGTAGTACATCATCAAATTACCCAAAGGATCGATCAGAAAAATTTGTTCGCCTGCATGATTAAATTTATCGCCTTGAAACGCTGCCTGGTAAGCCTCTGGTAATGCTCCCAATGTGAGTAAATCTTGATGCTCTGCTTTCAGGTCATCGCTTAATGTCCCGCTTGGCTCAAACACCACACGACGCACGCGCTCGAAGTCTTTATTGATCGCAATGCGTAGCTGACGCGTTAGATACAGTTGATCCTGACACTGCTTCTCACAACCCTGAGGAGCTAGCACAACATAGGTCCAACGCCCTTTGAGTGGCTCCGCTTTTTCCCCCAAAACATCGTATTGCAAAGGACGTGCTGGAGAGATGAACTGGCCATTATTGGTCGTCGCAGCAACGCCATGTTCACCTACATATTTCCATGCCACATAAGCTGCACTTGGAGGCAGCAAAAAGATTGCTAGCAAGGCCAATAACTGACGCTGTGATTTCGATAGCTTTGTCACGAATCTAACCTCTCTTCGTGATGACGTGACACACGTTTGGTATTCACGCCCAAATAAATGATTAACAAGGCCGTCGCTAAACCAAACCATTGCACGGCATAGCCAACATGTTTCTCTGGCGTGATCTCTT
>VMDJ01000043.1 GCA_008080925.1 Gammaproteobacteria bacterium | reverse complement strand
TGACATCAGGACAAGATGGATTGGATGACATACGACTACTTGTACAACATGCGCTAAAGCACCTAAAAAAAGATGGCTACCTATTGTTAGAGCATGGCTATCAACAAGCCGAAGCCGTTCGTAGCTTGATGGCAGAGGCTGGGTATATCGACATCGAGACGCATCAAGACATTGAGGACCGTGACCGAGTCACCCTAGGGAAAATACCTACTTGACCCTTGGGTATCCGAGGTCGACACTCAAATCGTCGACATTCGGGAGGCACTATGTTGCACACACCCGACAATCTAAACCGAAAACGCGATATTTCTTTTTGCGTACTTCACCCGGATGAAAACCAAGCCGGTACAGCCTCAGCTTTGCTTGAAGGTTTGGACGGAATTGATCATGTCGAACACAGTAACGATCACCAGATCACTGTGCACTACTCCTTAGATATCGTTACTTTAGAGGCGATTGAAGCCCTACTGGTAGATCGTGGTTTCCATCTCGATAACAGCTTGCTACAACGCATGCGTCGCGCCTTGATTCACTACACCGAAGAAAATCAGCGCCGCAACCTAGGCTGTGGTCGCGGAGAAAGCAACTGCGCCTCTAAGCTGTTTGTGAAGCAATACCAACAACGTGAGCATGGCTGCAAAGATGCTCGCCCCTCTCACTGGCGTCGCTATCTATAAGACTAAGCATCCCTGAAGTACACTTAGGGAATGAACGATGACGACCTCCTCCGCTATAGCCGACAAATCATGCTCTCTGAGTTGGATATTGAAGGCCAACAAAAACTGCGTGATGCACATGCCTTAATCATTGGACTAGGCGGTCTTGGCTCACCGGTTTCCATGTATCTCACGGCAGCGGGTTTGGGCCAACTCACCCTTGTGGATGATGACCAGGTAGATATGACGAATCTGCAACGACAGATCGTGCATGACAGCTCTACCGTTGGCCAAGATAAGGTGGCTTCAGCTAAAGCACATCTCGCACGATTGAACAGCGATGTTGTTGTGCATGCGATCAATCGTCGCTTAAGCGATGACGAGTTAGATCAAAAGATTGCTGAGGTCGATATCGTGATCGATTGCTGCGATAACTTTGATACGCGTTTTGCTGTGAATCGTTCGTGCTACGCACATCAAACACCGCTTGTTTCGGGTGCAGCCATTCGCTGGGAAGGTCAGATCAGCGTGTTTCATTCTCAACCTGATCAAGCGTGTTATCACTGCCTTTACGGCGAAGGCGTGGAAGCACCCATGCGCTGTAGCGAGAACGGCGTGATCTCGCCACTGGTTGGCATTATTGGCAGCATTCAAGCGCTTGAAGCCATCAAAGTGATCGCAGGTTGCGGCGAATCGCTACAAGGCCAGCTTCAAGTCTTTGATGGGCTCTATCATCAGTGGCGATCATTAAAACTTGTAAAAGATCCTAAGTGCCCTGTTTGCGGTAATCCATGATTCTTTTTATCCATGGCTTTCGCAGTTGCGGCTTGGGCCAAAAGTCGCAAGCGTTAATTGATCACTTTGGTAGAGATGAAGTTCTCACCCCCGATTTACCTAATCATCCTAAAGATGCTGCAGATGCTTTAACTTACCTAATTGATACGCATCCAATTGATCTGTTGATTGGCTCATCACTCGGCGGGCACTTAGCGACCTACCTTAATCAGTCGAAACATATCCCAAGCGTGCTAATTAATCCTGCTGTCGCACCGCATAGCTTGCTGAATGATTATCTTGGTGAGCATGAAGATTGTCATGGCAATCTATTTAAAGTTACTCAAGATTACCTTGAGGTTTTGCAACAACAGTATCGCAATGACCTTTCATCTAATGAACGCTATCTGGTGTTACTGCAAACCGGCGATGAAACTCTCGACTACCGAAAGGCTGCCGCCTACTATGCAGACTTTGATGTGATTGTTGAGCAAGGCGGCAATCACCGTTTTGAACATTTTGAACAACACCTACCGCACATTGCGGAGTGGCGAAAACAACATGGCTAAGAAAGCAAAAGAACCTCTTGATCTGAATAAGCTACGTCAGGACATCGTGTTCAAAGACACCCTCATGGGACATGAGCTCACCTTTCATACCACTTGGGGATTATTCTCGCCACGCGCTATAGATGAAGGCACACAACTCTTACTGAAGCATATGGATGTTAAGCCAGACGATACCGCCATCGACTTAGGCTGCGGCTACGGGCCGATTGGTATGAGTATCGCCAAGTCAGCGCCACAAGGTAGTGTGCTAATGGTGGATAAGGATTTTGTTGCGATTGAATATGCGAACGCTAACTGCAAACGCAATAACATCAGCAATGCTAATGCGATGTTGAGTGATGGCTTAAAGCACATCCCAAAACAAAACTTCAGCTTGGCAGTTACTAACCTTCCTGCGAAGACATCGAAGGAACATTACTACCTATTCTTTTATGACATCAAAGAGCGCCTTGAACCGGGCGGTCGCTTCTATGTCGTCGTGATTAGCGGGCTACGCCGTTTTATCGAACGTGCATTTGAAGAAGTATTCGGCAACCATTGCAAGGTGAAGCAAGGACAAACTTACACCGTTGCAATGGCAACCAAAGAGTCTTAACCCAACTTATCAGCGAGCAGCTGGTTAACCTGTTGTGGGTTTGCTTTACCTTGTGACTTCTTCATGATTTGGCCAACAAAGAAGCCAATCATCTTAGGTCGCTTATCTGGCTCAGCATTCTTATAGTTTTCAACCTGCTCAGGATTCGCAGCAAGCACCTCATCTACAAGCGCTTCAATCGCGCCGGTGTCGGTAATCTGCTTAAGACCTTTTGCTTCGATCACCTCATCAGCCGAACCTTCGTCTGCCCACATCGCTTCGAAGACCTGCTTGGCGATCTTGCCAGAGATAGTGTTGTCGGTGATACGACTTAACAAGCCAGCTAAGGCATCTGCATTTAC
>VMDJ01000133.1 GCA_008080925.1 Gammaproteobacteria bacterium | reverse complement strand
CATCTTTCACCGACATCATGACCACTGTGGTGATGATCTTTTTGATCGCCATGGTGGTATTGATTGGTCGCAACCTTGAGCTGATGGAAAAGCTTCGCTCAACAATGGAAGCTGAGCGTATTGCTGCTGAACTTGCACGCGCTACCGGTGAAGAGAAAAACAGCCTTGCGATGGCGCTGCATAACACCGAAGAGCAAGCCACCCATATGGCTTTGGAAATCTCTCGTTTGCAAACCAAAGCCAAAGAAGCCGAAGCGCTGATCGCCTCCCAAAAGAAGCAGATCAGCACCATTACGGCTAAGCGTGACGCATTAAACGACACCATCGGTCAGATGAAGTTGGCTCGAGAAAAAGTAGATGCTGAGCTGGATCGTCAGAAGATGGCGTTAACCACTGCCAACAAAAAACTCGATAACCGCGAACTCGAACTGACGGCTGCTCGCTCTGACATTGACCTACTCAAGCAAAGCTTGGCGGGAATCGAAAGCAATCTTGAGAAGTCACAAGAGACCGCACTGAATCTTCAGATGCAATTGACGGAACGTAATCAAGAGATCGAACTTGCTCGCCAAAGCGCTGATGATATGCAGCGAAAGTACAACGTACTCAGTGGCGACTTCGATACGCTTCAAGTGAAGTACAACAAGCTGATTCGTCCAGCGCGTACGCCTCAAGGTCGTTACTACGTTGAAGTGCGTTATTGGAAAGAAGATGGCGACTATCGACTTGCCTGGCGTGAAGCGAAAACAGGACCTTTTAGTGATGTCACTCGCGCAGAACTCGACCAGCAACTCACTAAGCTTGCTGAGCAGCAAAAGAATGGTCTGTATGTACGCATCATCTTCCCTGAAGATGCTGGTCTCACCTACAACGAAGCATTCGAGCTGACGTCTCACTTGCACCGCGAGTATGACTATTACTTCCGTGACGAGATTCCGAAGCTGTTGCAGTAATCAGCGATGATTGCCGTCAACCTCATTACCGGCTTTCTTGGGGTGGGTAAAACCACCCTAATTCGTCATCTGCTTAAACAGCACCCGAAAGACGAAACCTGGGCGGTATTAGTCAACGAGTTCGGCGAGGTCGGTATTGATGCCGCACTACTCGATGAAGATGGTGTAGCGATTGAAGAAGTTGCTGGCGGCTGCCTCTGCTGCGTTAGCGCCCCTGCGTTTGCAGTGGGTCTGAATAAACTGATTCGCCAATATCGTCCGCAGCGCATCTTGATCGAACCCAGTGGCTTAGGTCATCCCGCGCAAATTTTAAGCACCCTGCGCACCCCACTCTATTCATCCATCATCGATATTCAAGCCACACTATGTGTTGTTGATGCACGCCATTTGAGCTCACAACGTCATCGCGAACATCAAACCTTTGTCGATCAGATCCATCTGGCCGATATCGTGATCGCCAACAAAGCAGATCAATATTCAGCGCATGATGAAGATGCCTTACTCGACTATATGGCAGGTCTTACACCCGCTAAACAACACATTGCACTAGCCACTCAAGGACAAATTGAACTCTCGCTGCTGTCACAAGGTGCCGAAGAGCGGCAAGCGCAGTTTCCTGAGGCGCATGCTTTTCTACTCAGCCAAGCGACTCAACAAGAAGCACCGATCACTTCAGACTGGACCGCCTTTGAGGGATTTACTGATAACTATTACCGCTTAGGCTTTCGGATTAACAGTCTTCATGTCTTTGATGAGCAAAAACTACGTGCGTTCTTGGATACATTATCAATAGAACGTATAAAAGGCGTGCTGAAAACACAAAATGGCAGCATAAGGATTAACACCACCGCAACAGAAAAAGCGATTGAGCTTATCGATGAAGCTGAGGTCTCAGGGCTACAACTGATTGATAACCAGTCACTCGATAGAGCATCGATTGAGGATGCGCTTAAGGCGTGTTTGATTAGCGCTTAGCCTTGGGCTTAGCCGCGACATCATCACGAAGATAAATCGGCACAGCTTGATCAATCGAGACAGTTTCACCGTTTGCATAGGCCACAGCCGCTAGTGCCGCCACATCAAGCGCATCGATAGTTTGACCCTTATCAACACCCTGAACTTGACCGGCAAATTGACTCTGCAATTCAGGCTCAAACTCATCCCATGCAGAACCCACACCCCACCATTGATCACCTTGGATGGGCGAAAGATGCTCGATACGCGACACAACCTCATTATCGATCGCTTGCATGACACCCTCGCGCAATTCACATGCCGACCAATACACCTCAGACATGCGCGCATCTAGACCGGCTAATACTTGTGTTTTACCTAAGCGGCGATAGCACCCTTGCGCCAATGCTGTCAGGCTAGAGACGGCTACGATGGGTAGACTCTGGGCAACTGCTAAACCTTGAGCGACAGCTGCAGCAATCCGCACACCAGTGAAAGACCCTGGGCCGCGACAAAACGCCACCGCATCAAGCTGATTTTGGCTTACGCTAGCATCCGATAAGACGCGATCGATCATCGGCAAAATCAACTCAGAATGCTTGCGTGGCGCAAGCTCAAAGATACCGTGGTTCTCGCCATCAATATGCAGCGCAGCTGAACAGCCAGATTCTGTCGTGTCGATTGCTAATAACTTCATAATCACATTGTAACGCGTGCAAAGATCAACTGACCTGAGAAAAGCTAAGGCTTACAATAGGTAAACTTTTTATGCGTACCGACATGACTCAAACCACCCTCACCGCTAATACTTTCGATCTACCAACCTTAGTACTGCGTGATAACGACATCCAATCCATCGAGGCTTATCTTGATGAGCAGCACGCCAAGCTCGGTGAGCTGCTGACGCTTTCACCTCTTGTGATTGACCTTAGCGCTTACCCGAATGAGCTTGGCACGGATGATTTAGCGCTAATTGTTGGTACATTACGTGCTCGTGGTATGCACCCAGTGGCGGTCTCTGGCGCGAACAAAGACCA
>VMDJ01000125.1 GCA_008080925.1 Gammaproteobacteria bacterium | reverse complement strand
CATTATGAAGGCTTTACCCCCTTGTACAAGATCAACGGGGCCGGCGATATTTGGTTGGCGTTCGCGGATGAGGCGTTCGACAGCATCTTTTTGTTTTGCATTTTTCATGTAATCCAAACCCAATGCTTTTTTATTCTCCTCGTAGGGATAGACATGGGTGATGACATTGTCTTTTGCCAAACTTAGGCTGCGAATGAAAGGTGAAGCTTCAACCATGGCACTCGAAAAGCGCGAAAGTTGTTTTTGAGTGACCTCAGGTGTTGCTGCCACATAGGCAGAAAGAGCTGATGAAAAAGCCCAGACATTGGTGATTTCTCTTTCGAAATCAGTCGCTATCTCTTCGGCAGCGTGTTCGGCATGTTCACGATCTAGCGCGTTACGATTTTCTGATTCGTAGTTATGAATCAAAAAGGTAACACCGATACCCGCGAGAAATGTCAGCAGGGTGAAGAAGGGAATACGTAGCTTGCTGTTCCAGTGCTTAAGCAGGGCCATTGGGCTGTCGTCCTTGGTCTTTATTTTGAATTTATGTCAGTGATTCCCCTTAACGTCGCTTTTCTGAGTTACTTGATGATTTTAGGAATTAAACGATTATTTTCGTCTAAGTTCTGTCACCTGATCGAAGCCGATACCCCAGTTGTCGGTGTTCACCTCGTCTATGACCACAACGGTGGTCGCTGGGTTCTTATTCAGCACATCGACCAGCAATTGGGTAGCGCCTTTGATAAGTGCATGTTTCTGCTCTTTGGTGACGCCTTCGTCGGTAATTTTGATATTTACGTATGGCATGATTTTGCTCCTTAGAATCAAAAACGGGGCCTGTTGGCCCCGCTGAGTTTGATGTCGAGTGACAATTATTTGTTTTCGCGATTCGCGATCAGGTCATCCACAACGCTTGGGTCTGCCAAGGTTGAGGTATCACCTAAACCATCGATCTCGTTGGCTGCGATCTTGCGCAGAATGCGACGCATGATCTTGCCTGAACGGGTCTTTGGTAAGCCAGGTGCCCATTGGATGATGTTGATCTTAGCGATCGGACCAATCTCTTTTCGTACTAAACCTACCAACTCGGCTTTAAGCTCGTCGCTTGGTTCTACGCCATTCATTAGCGTGACGTAAGCGTAGATACCTTGACCGGTGATTTCGTGTGGGTAGCCAACCACAGCCGCTTCTGCGACGTTTTCGTGGAGTACTAAGCCTGATTCGATTTCAGCGGTACCTAAACGGTGACCTGACACGTTCAGAACGTCATCCACACGGCCGGTAATCCAGTAGTGACCATCGGCGTCACGACGTGCGCCGTCACCGGTGAAGTAGTAACCCTTGTACATGGCGAAGTAGGTTTCGTAGAAACGCTTGTGATCGCCGTATACGGTACGCATCTGTGAAGGCCATGGGTGCTTAATCGCCAAGTTACCTTCTGCAGGATTGCCTTCAATCTCGTTACCTTGATCGTCAAGCAATACAGGCTGAACACCAAAGAATGGCTGCATGGCTGAGCCTGGCTTCAATGGGGTTGCACCTGGAAGCGGGGTTAGCATGTGTGCGCCGGTCTCGGTCTGCCACCAGGTATCTACGATAGGGCAACGCTCGTCGCCAACCACCTTGTGATACCACTCCCATGCTTCTGGGTTGATTGGCTCACCCACGGTGCCGAGCAAGCGTAAGCTCTTGCGGCTACTTGAGGTGACAGGATCATTACCTTGTGCCATCAATGCACGGATCGCTGTTGGTGCGGTATAGAACGAAGCAACATTGTGCTTATCACACGCTTGCCAGAAACGACCGGCATCGGGATAAGTTGGTACGCCTTCAAACATCATTGAGATAGCACCATTGGTTAATGGGCCATAAACGATGTAACTGTGACCAGTGACCCAACCGATATCTGCTGTACACCAGTAAACTTCGCCATCTTTATAGTCAAAAACGGTTTTGTGTGTCATCGCTGCTTGCAGCAAATAACCTGCGGTGGTGTGTAGTACGCCTTTTGGCTTACCGGTAGAACCTGAGGTGTAAAGGATGAACAATGGATCTTCTGCATCCATATGCTCTGGTTCGCAAACCGCATCTGCAGAAGCAATCGCCTCATGCATCCAAACGTCGCGACTATCATTCCAATCACAGCTGCCATCGCCACGCTTGGCGACAAAACAAGTGTGTACGTTAGGGCACTGCTCGATCGCTTTGTCAGCATTCGCTTTGAGTGGCAGTGCTTTACCAGTACGGACTGACACGTCAGCAGTAATGACCACTTGGCAGTCTGAGTCTTGAATACGGCTAGCCAGTGCATCAGGTGAGAAGGCACTGAATACGATTGAGTGAACGGCACCGATTCGGGTACACGCCAACATCGCAACCACAGCCTCTGGAATCATGGGCATGTAGATAGAGACGCGGTCGCCTTTCTTTACGCCGCGCGCTTTCAGTGCGTTAGCGAATTTGTTTACGTCTGCGTGTAGCTCGTTATAAGTAACGTTACGTGATTCGTTTGGATCATCGCCTTCCCACAAGATAGCGGTTTGGTCCCCACGGGTATCAAGGTGGCGGTCAAGGCAGTTGTATGACACGTTAAGTGTTGCGCCTTTGAACCAGTTCACATGGAGATCATCTTCCATGTAAGACCAGTCGAGAACTTTGTCCCACTTCTTAAAGAAGCTGAGATAGTTGTCAGCTTGCTCTCCCCAGAAGCCTTCCGGATCATCGACCGACTGCTTGTACATCGCTGCGTACTGTTCTGCTGATACGTTGGCTTGCGCCGCGAAGTCCGCAGGAACGGGATATGTCTTAACCTCTGACATCTCTGGCCTCCTTAGGGTGTAGATGACTGTATTTTTTGTAAATTTTTTTCAGGCTAGGCGCGTAAAAATAGCAAATTTAGCCGACTTATTGTGTTGAACCGAGCCACAATAAAGCAGGTTGGTCGCCTTCACCGATAGTCTTTTTCAATATTAC
>VMDJ01000156.1 GCA_008080925.1 Gammaproteobacteria bacterium | reverse complement strand
ATTCTTTATACGCGCTGGTTGTTAACGTGCCGCCCCAGGTATCAAAGATTTGTACTGCCTGAGCGCCAGCCGCAATCTGTGCATTCAAATAAGCCGTGACTGAATCGGCGAGCTTTTCGAGCAGCGCGTGCATCAACTGAGGTTGATCAAACATCATGCCTTTCGACAACGCGAAGTTTTTCGTGCCGCCACCTTCAACCATGTAAGTCGCAAGCGTCCATGGGCTACCTGAGAAACCAATCAGCGGCACACGACCATCGAGCTCTTTGCGAATTGTGCGCACGGCATCCATGACATAACCCAGATCATCTTCGGGATCAGGGATACCAATTGCATCCACATCGGCTTTAGATTTAATCGGCCGCTCAAATTTTGGCCCTTCGCCTTCACCGAAGTACAGGCCTAAACCCATTGCATCAGGGATGGTCAAAATATCGGAGAACAAAATCGCCGCATCTAACGGAAAGCGATCCAGCGGTTGGATTGTGACTTCGCACGCAAGCTCTGGGTTTTTACACAGACTTAAAAAGTCGCCCGCTTTAGCGCGCGTTGCACGGTACTCAGGTAGATAACGACCGGCTTGGCGCATCATCCACACTGGCGTCATATCGACTGGCTCGCGTAAGAGTGCGCGTAAGAAACGATCGTTTTTTAATTCAGACATCCAACTACCCAAGGAATATTTGTATCGTCACCTTCTATGGGTGACTACCGGCAAATCGATGCCGGCGAGAAAATTAGCGCGGCAGATCCGTGGTACCCATCAGGTACTTATCGACTGCGTGTGCTGCTTGGCGACCTTCACGGATGGCCCATACAACCAATGATTGACCACGGCGCATATCGCCTGCTGAGAAGACACCATCGATTGAGGTCTTATAGGCATCGTCACCTTCAGTCGAACCATTCACGTTACCGCGACCATCCAACTCAAGACCCAGCTCTTCGATCATGCCTTTGTGTACAGGGTGCACAAAGCCCATTGCCAAAGTCACAAGGTCTGCTTTCAGTTCAAATTCAGAACCTTCAACCTCTGACATCTGCCAACGACCCTCAGCGTCTTTGTCCCAACGAACCAACGCACACTTAAGCGCTTTAACGTTGCCATTACCATCGTCAACAAATGACTTGGTGGTAACGTTCCACATACGCTCGCAACCTTCTTCTTGAGAAGAAGAGGTACGCAGCTTGTTAGGCCAATCTGGCCAGGTCATGGCTTTGTCTTCTTTAACCGGTGGCTTATCGAGAATCTCGATTTGCGTTACCGATGCTGCACCATGACGGTTTGAGGTGCCGATACAGTCAGAACCGGTATCACCACCACCGATAACCACAACGTGCTTACCTTCAGCAGAGATCAGATGCTCTTTAGCACCCGCTACACCTTGAATCACTTTGCTGTTCGCGCGAAGGAAGTCCATCGCGAACTCAACACCGTGAAGCTCACGACCTGGAATGGGTAGATCGCGTGGCGCTTCAGAACCACCGGTCAACACAACCGCATCAAAATCTTGCTTAAGCTGTTTAGCTGAGATGTCTTCACCGATACAGGTGTTGGTATGGAACTCAACGCCTTCTGCGCGCATCTGCGCAACGCGACGGTCGATTAACATCTTTGCTAATTTGAAATCCGGGATGCCGTAACGCAGCAAGCCACCGATGTTGTCTTCTTTTTCATAAACCACAACCGTATGACCAGCGCGTGCCAACTGCTGTGCCGCTGCCATACCTGCAGGACCTGAGCCAACAACCGCAATACGCTTGCCCGTCTTGTGTGTCGCAACTTCTGGTTTAACCCAGCCGTTCTCCCACGCCTTATCGATGATCGCGCACTCGATCGTTTTGATGGTGACTGGCTCATCAGTGATGTTCAGCGTACATGACTCTTGGCATGGCGCAGGACAGATACGACCGGTGAACTCAGGGAAGTTGTTAGTGCTATGCAGAACGTTAATCGCTGACTCGTAATCGCTTTGGTAAACCAAATCGTTAAAGTCAGGAATGATGTTGTTAACTGGACAGCCGTTATGACAAAACGGAATGCCGCAATCCATACAACGCGCACCCTGCTCGGTCAGCTCGTTATCACTTAGCGATACAACAAACTCTTCATAGTGTTTAACACGCTCATCCGCTGGCGCGTAGCCGCGATCTTTGCGTTCGAATTCTTTAAAACCTGTTGGCTTACCCATGGTTCTATCCTACGTAAATTAAGCTGCTGACTTGCTGTCGTTCTCGGCCATCTCGCGAAGTGCGCGACGATATTCAACCGGCATGACCTTAACGAATTTCGCTAAGTAACCATCCCAGTCTGCCAAGATCTTCTCAGCAACGGCAGAGCCAGTATTTTCGAAGTGTTTAACAATGATTTGCTTCAAGCGAGTCGCATCATGACGCGTCATATCACCTGAGACATCTGCATTCAGATCAACGTCTTCACTTTCGATCTTTTCAAGATCAACTTGCGCCATGTTGCAACGTTGTTCGAAATCACCGTCTTCATCTAAGACGTATGCCATACCACCTGACATACCTGCAGCGAAGTTACGGCCGGTTTTACCCAGCACAACAACGATGCCGCCTGTCATGTATTCACAACAGTGATCGCCGACACCTTCGACAACAGCCGTTGCACCAGAGTTACGCACAGCGAAACGCTCGCCACCAACGCCGCGGAGATAACATTCACCTGAGATCGCACCGAACAATACGGTGTTACCCACGATAACGTTTTCTTCAGCTGCGCCAATTTTGCTTTCAGCTGGTGGCGCGATAATTAACTTACCGCCTGATAGACCTTTACCAACGTAGTCATTACCTTCGCCAGATAGCTTGATGGTCACACCCTTTGCAACCCATGCGCCAAACGACTGACCCGCCGTACCTTTCGCATTGATGGTAATGGTGTCCTCTGGCAAACCGGCATGACCGGAACGCTCAGCGATGCGACCAGACAACA
>VMDJ01000138.1 GCA_008080925.1 Gammaproteobacteria bacterium | reverse complement strand
CATCTTCGCCATATAGGTCACGGGAGATGGTATCTGAAGCCAATTGACACTGCTGCGCACCGAGACGCATAGTGCCGCCAATATCGGTATTCTCATCGCGCTGTTCAACCGAACCATCGGCATTCAACCATTCGGTAATCAATGCGATAACAGGATGACCTGTTGTCTTATTGAATTCGGTACTGTGCGCATCGCTCATGCCCGCCATATTGCGTGCATATTCGATAACCGCGACTTGCATACCTAAACAGATACCCAAATAAGGGATCTTATTTTCACGCGCATAACGAACCGCCTGAATCTTTCCTTCAACGCCACGTTCACCAAAGCCACCTGGCACCAAGATAGCGTCCATCGAATCCAAAGCCGATAAATCACCCGACTCAAAATTTTCAGAATCAAAGTAATGAATCCGAACTTTTTGATGTGCTTTGATACCTGCGTGAATCAATGCTTCGTTAAGCGATTTATACGATTCGGTCAACTCAACGTACTTACCCACCATGGCAATATTTACATCGCCAGTGGTGTTCTCAAGACCATCAACAACCGCCTGCCATTCAGTTAAGTCAGCCGGTGGTACATCTAAGCGAAGCTGGTCAACAACGATGTCGTCCAATAATTGCTCACGCAACATCAACGGAATTCGGTAAATCGAATCTGCATCTATGGCAGAGATAACTGCACGTTCTGGAACATTAGTGAATAAAGCAATCTTCTTGCGCTCACCATCAGGCACTGGACGATCTGCACGGCAGATCAAAATATCGGGCTGAATACCAATCGAGCGTAATTCTTTAACCGAGTGCTGAGTCGGCTTAGTTTTCACCTCACCGGAGGTTGGGATGTACGGCACCAAAGTGAGATGCACAAACATGGTGTTTTCACGCCCCATCTCTACACCCATCTGACGGATCGCTTCAAGGAACGGTAACGATTCAATGTCGCCCACCGTGCCGCCGATTTCGACAAGCGCGACATCAGCATCGCCTGCACCTTTAATTGCACAATCTTTAATTTCATTGGTGATATGCGGAATAACCTGAACGGTACCACCTAAGTACTCACCACGACGCTCCTTACGGATGACCTGATCGTAGATTTGACCCGTCGTGAAGTTATTCGATTTACCCATGGTGGTACGAATAAAGCGCTCATAATGACCAAGATCGAGATCAGTTTCAGCACCGTCAGCTGTCACAAAGACTTCACCGTGCTGGAATGGACTCATGGTGCCAGGATCCACATTGATGTAAGGATCTAGCTTTATCATGGTGACTTTGAGGCCACGCGCTTCTAATAAAGCGCCCAATGAAGCTGCGGCAATACCCTTGCCCAAGGACGAAACTACGCCGCCCGTAATAAATACAAATTTAGTCATTGAAGCCTTGCTTTGCGTCAACGTGAGAAGATGTTCGGACGGGCGACAATTGTACTAGACGCACCCTGACTACTCAATCTAAGAGCTAGCTTTTTAGTAAATTCTTCATCTAAGCCCTAACTGCCATGAACCCTTTGAAAGTGCTAGCTTTTTCCACCAATTCGTCTATAAAGAGATGTTAGGTGAAGGCGGTTTTGAGTCACCCATCGGCCACTTTGGATATCTTAGGGGGAACCATGTACCGATCGATCTCACTCAGCATTTTGTTTGCTGGCATTTTGTTGCTGTTCGGTTTGATACTCAGCAGCGCATCCAGTGCCAATGATTTTGCGCCTTGGGGGTATGGCAATGGACAAGGTCATAACAACGCACAGCAATATGGTAATGCCAATAGCGAAGGTCAAAGCCAATTCGGTATGGACATGCGCGGCAGAGGTAACTCTGTAGGTGACTTCCGCGGTAACAGCGCTAACAATTATTACCAACAGATGGAACAACAAGCGCAGCAATACGCCTACCCCTATTCGCCTCCACAAACTGGCAACCAAATGCCCTATCCAATGCCAGGCCAAATGCCGAACCAAATGCCTTATGGCCCACCGACAATGCCATACAACGGCATGCCACCGTGGGGAGCGCCACCAAAACGCGGTTTTGATTTCGATCGATTTAACCCCTTCCGCTGATTCATAAGTAGCCGCTTTTGCGGCTATTTTTTTACACGGGGAAAAGGTGAAATGGTAAGTTACACAAAACAATAAACACCTTTGTTCCATGTCTGACACATCCTTTTCACTTCGAAACATCAAAATTGCCTGCTCAAACTGCTCTTTGGGCGCACTCTGCTTGCCCTACGGGTTGGATGGCGATGATGTTGATCGTCTCGACGAGATCATTAAGCGTAACCACCCCTACCAACGCAACGAGTTCTTATTCTCGCCGGAGCAGAGCTTCAAAAATCTGTATGTGGTTAAAACCGGTGCCGTAAAAACCTACGTTCAAGATGATGAGGGACAAGAGCGTGTGATTGGCTTCCATCTACCCGGAGAAATCTTGGGCCTAGATGCGATCGAATCGAATAAACATAGCTGTTTTGCGAAAGCCCTAGAAACCACCGCTGTCTGCGAAATGCCTTTTGAGCGCCTTGAAGATCTATCAAAGGACCTCCCTAGTCTTCAGCATCAAATGCTGCGCCTGATGAGCCGCGAAGTGAGTAACGAATCGCAAATGATTGCCCTGCTCAACCACAGCACCGCTGAAGAGCGACTCGCGTCATTCATTGTGAGCTTAGCTGAACGCTTCCAGCGTCGTGGATTCTCATCGACGGATTTCTTTTTACCGATGTCGCGCCAAGATATCGGCAGCTACCTCGGCCTAGCACTTGAAACAGTGAGTCGCCTGTTTACTCGATTCCAAGAACTCAACCTACTCAAGGTTGAAAGAAAACACATCGAGATATTGGATATGGATGGCTTAAAGGGTGTCATCAGCCATAAGACTGAATGTCAGTCTGTCAAAGCATCCTGACGCCATACGGGCGTTGCCCCGGAGGACGTCATCGCATCCAGTCTTTCTTCGTGTGCTGCCAGTTCATCGTCGTTAGCT
>VMDJ01000005.1 GCA_008080925.1 Gammaproteobacteria bacterium | reverse complement strand
ACTTCACCTTGGTTGTAATCAATGCAGGTGATCGCAGCAATGCGTAATTGATGCCAAGGCAGAACTTCAGAGTCGCCGGTGCGTTGTTTGCGTTGATGAAACAACACATTGCCAACATCCTTATCGGATAGGCCATCTAAGTTGTGATTATGTCGAGCCGTCTCAATATCGGGTAAGACGCTGACTGAGAACGTACTAAAACGCATACTTTACTCAATTATTTATCGGGGAAAATGCCAGTCGACAGGTAGCGGTCACCACGGTCACAGATAATGGCCACAATTGTGGCATTGCGAACTTCTTTATCGAGTAGCAAGGCTGCTGCTACCGCTCCGCCCGAACTAACGCCCGCAAAAATACCCTCTTCAACCGCTAATCGACGTGTCATGTCTTCCGCGGTGGTTTGATCAATATCGATCTCACGATCAACTAATGAGGCGTCAAAAATCGTTGGGAGATATTCTTCTGGCCAACGACGAATGCCTGGGATTGAAGCGCCTTCGGCAGGCTGAACACCAATGATCTGCACATCGGGATTCTGCTCTTTTAGAAAGCGAGCTGTGCCAGTAATGGTGCCGGTAGTTCCCATCGAGCTCACAAAATGTGTCACTTGATGATGGGTGTCTTCCCAGATCTCAGGGCCAGTGCCTTGGTAATGCGCTAGCGGATTATCATCATTACCAAATTGATTAAGCACCTTGCCCTCGCCGCGCGCTTCCATCGCTAAGGCAAGATCACGAGCACCTTCCATGCTCTCTTCTTTAGTGACCAGAATCAGCTTTGCACCATAGGCTCGCATCGCCGCGCGACGCTCAACACTGAGGTTGTCTGGCATGATCAAAATCATTTTGTAGCCACGTATGGCTGCTGCCATGGCTAAAGCGATACCCGTGTTGCCACTGGTCGCTTCGATAAGGGTATCGCCAGGCTTGATATCGCCGCGCGCTTCAGCACGCTCGATCATGGATAACGCAGGTCGGTCTTTTACAGAGCCAGCGGGGTTATTGCCTTCGAGTTTGACCAAAATGGTATTGCTGGTCTCACCGGGAATGCGCTGAAGACGCACCAGAGGTGTCTTGCCAACAAAGTCTGCAATGGTTGGATAGTTCATAGCCCTAGTTTACCTCAACCAGGGCTTAGATAGCCCTAGGCTTCGTATTTACTTGAACGTTGGATAAGGCGTTTCATGTCGGCTACTGCCGCATGTAACCCGCTAAAAATTGCGCGAGCGACAATGGCGTGCCCGATGTTGAATTCAACAATGCCCTCTATCTGAGCAATGGCTTTAACGTTGTGGTAATCCAGGCCATGGCCGGCATTAACCTGCAGACCAAGCTCATTGCCATAGCGTACGGCCTCTGTGATACGCAGTAGTTCTTTAGCGCGGTCAGCACTACCGTAGCCGGCATCAGCGTAGTGGCCGGTGTGAATCTCGATGACTGGAGCGCCGATCTCTTTGGCAGCTTCGAGTTGCTTAGGGTCTGCATCAATAAAAAGTGACACGCGGATGCCCGCTTCGGCTAGCGAGCCACAATAATCTTTTAGGTAGTCGAGTTGACCTGCGGCATTTAAACCACCTTCGGTGGTGAGTTCTTCCCGACGTTCTGGCACCAAGCAGCAATCGGCTGGTTTGACCTCGGTCGCGATTGTCAGCATCTCTGGGGTTGCTGCCATTTCGAGGTTCATATGGGTCTGTAGCGCATTGTTAAAGAAGTGCACATCACGATCCTGGATATGGCGACGGTCTTCACGTAAATGCAATGTGATTGAGTCGGCGCCCGCTTGCTCTGCCACCAGTGCCGCTTGAAGGGGCTCTGGGTAAGGCGTGCCACGAGCTTGGCGCAAGGTGGCAACGTGGTCGATATTCACGCCAAGTAGTCGCTCGTAATTCATGATGTTTCCTCGTTAGCGAAATAATTCGCGGCTTTTAAGTTCGGCGCCTTGAAGATGCCAATCAATCACACGACGCATCAATGCGCGTGCTTCTCGACGCTGCTCAAGTGAGTCAAAACAGCCCTCATCAAGAGCTAATAGCGTCGAACCCATTACAGCAGACTGGGCTTGATCCAAACGTGGACCTAGTTCGATATCGTACTGATAGCGAAGATCGGACTGCAATGGCTTTCCGTCTTGATCATGCGTTAATGATAGCCCTAAGCCTAATTCATCGAGTAATAAACATTCAAAACGACGTAACACTGGCTCTAGAGCATCATTCGAGGGATCAGCTTTGGCGAGAGCTTCAATGGATGAAGTGTAGCTAGCAAATAAGCGCTCATGCGCATCTTGAGGCTCTGTCATCTTCAAGATCAACTCGTTGAGATACATGGCACAGAAAAGCGCTTTACCTTTTAAAGAATGCGCTGTAGATGCGACATCGCAATGGGTTAAGGTTGGCAACTGCCCTCTTCCTCGCCAATCAACTAACAAGGGGGTAAAGGGCTGCAACGAGCCACTGCGATTCGTTTTACCACCGAGAGCACCCTTCGCAAGTACACCAATGCGCCCTTGGTTAGGCGTGAACAGTTCAACAATCAGGCTCGATTCTTGGTAGCGACGATGATGCAAAACATACGCGGGCTTTAAAGAGGCAGCTTCGCTCAATCGGAGTACCCAAGTTTCGCTAGGCTGTTTTCATCAGATGACCAGCTCTTTTTCACTTTGATCCAAACATCAAGATGAATGCGAGTTTCAAAAAACTGTGCCATTTGTAATCTGGCTGCACTGGCAGTTTCTTTCATCGCCTCACCTTGCTTGCCAAGCAAAATGCCTCGCTGACTTTCGCGCTCTACCCAGATGACTGCACCAATGATGTAGCGCTCTGGTTCTTCCTCAAAGGTTTCAATCTCAACGGTAATCGAGTAAGGAAGTTCTTTGTGGTAACGACGAATGATTTGTTCGCGTAAAAGCTCGGCAGCAAAGAAACGAGCGGAGCGATCGGTGATTTGATCTTCTGCAAACAGGTACTCGCTTGCCGGCATCATGTTGTTAACTTCGGTTTGTAGCTGTTC
>VMDJ01000153.1 GCA_008080925.1 Gammaproteobacteria bacterium | reverse complement strand
GTGGACCCGCATCTTGGTGTTCATTCGTACTAAGCACGCAGCTAATCGTTTGGCTTATTACCTAGGTAAATCTGGCGTGCCATCGGTGGCGATGCACGGAAATAAAAACCCAGCCGCTCGTGCAAAAGCCATCGAAGGTTTTGCCACTGGTGAACTGAAAGTATTGGTGGCAACCGATATCGCCGCACGCGGTATGGATATGGACGATCTGCAAGCGGTTGTGAACTACGACTTACCTCAGATCCCTGATGACTACATTCAACGCATCGGGCATGCCAGCTCGTCGTGGTCTTTGGTGTGTATCGACGAATCGGCGTTGCTTGATAACTTGCAAAAGCACCTGGGTAAAGAGATCGAGAGCAGTGAAGTTGAAGGCTTTGAAGTGGATCCAACAATCGAGCCAGAGCCGCTGCGTAAAGAGCGTCCACCACGTAAGCCGCGTCAAGCTAATGCTGATGGTGAGCAGAGTGATGAGCCTGAATCTTCTGATGAAAACTTTGAGAAAAAGCCACGTCAGCAGCGAGCAAAGCCAAAGAAGAAGCCTCAAAACAAACCGCAACAACGTCGCCATGATAACCAGGGCAATCAAGGCAATCAGGCACCTCGCGCACAAACCGACGAGTACGGTGATGTGAACGGCAACACCATGCAGTCCGACAACAGTAACCGTGATGCGGTGTACCTTGCGGGTGGTAATGAGATTGCGCGTCGTGGTCGTGGCCGAGGTGGTAACGGCAATGCTAACCGTGCACAACAGGCAAATGGCAACAGAAATGGCAATGGCAATCAACGCCGTCGTCGCCGCAAGGGTGACGAGGCTAATGATGATGCGCCGAGCTTATTAGGCGGATAAGACTTTTCTTACGCGATTAAAAAACGCAGCTTCGGCTGCGTTTTTTTATGCCTGATCGCTTTGGTTTTGTAAAAATAGCCGTTATATTGGCATGCAGATACCGGGTATGAATGGCATTGAAGCGACACAGAAGATTCGTCAGAGTGAGGTGGCGGGCGTTAACCCTGAACTACCGATAATCCCATTTACCGCTAACATGATGCAGGGTGATGTTGAACACTATCTCGCAAACGGAATGAATGATTACTTATCAAAGCCTGTCAGTGTAGAAGACTTAACCTGTGTACTCGAGCTGCTGGTAACAGGTGACTTGTCAGAGCAACTTAAATAAACGCAAAGACGGTTTTTTCGATATCGGTTTTGTTGATTACCGTATCTTGCGCAACGGGTTTGTTGAACAATGCCGCAATCATCGGTGGCACAGGCTGCTTAGACGCCTCTGAGATCAGCTGCAAGGC
The DNA here is from genome assembly GCA_008080925.1 of Gammaproteobacteria bacterium. Taxonomy (GTDB): domain Bacteria; phylum Pseudomonadota; class Gammaproteobacteria; order Chromatiales; family Chromatiaceae; genus VMDJ01. The sequence continues at coordinate 1,720 of VMDJ01000153.1, read as the reverse complement.
TTCCTCATCACCTTTGCCTGCCTCGCCTGTGATGGTTTCTGCAACAGTCGGTGAGAACTTGGTCCACTCTGCCGTTGCATAGATTACCGTTGCGTGATCATTCTGTTGTGTTTCTTGAGCTTTAAAGCAGGTCGCGGTGTGTGGACACATCAAGTAGCCGTCTTCAAAGGTCTCTTTGATATAACGTGCGACCTCTTCATCACTCGCATAATCGGCACCAAAGATGGCTTGTAACTGAGCCAGTTCAGAATCACTGAGCTGGTACTGGTTCTCCGAATCAAGTTGTGCCATCAATTCGCGCGTACGCTCAGCACCAAATAGGTCAAACAACACGCGCTCAACATTCGATGACTTGAGGATATCCATCGCTGGAGAGGTGGTGGCAATCACAGAGCGGCCGGTTAGGTCATAGGCACCGGTATTGATCAGATCAGTCAGCACATTGTTGCTGTTCGATGAGATTAAGATACGAGCGATGGGTAAGCCCATCTTCATTGCGTAATAACCACCGAGCGCATTACCAAAGTTACCACTTGGCACATTGATATAAATTTCATCACCTAATGAGATCGCACCTTGGCGAACCAAATCGAGATAGCTGCTGATGTGATAAATCTGTTGGAAGATGATGCGACCAAAGTTAACCGAGTTTGCCGCCGACAGTTTGGTGCCTTTCTCTGCGAGTTTGGCATGGAAGGCATCTGATGACAGCAATGATTTGAGCGCAGATTGTGCGTCGTCAAAATCACCGTGAATACCAATCACTTTTAAGTTAGGGGCATCTTCGGTGACCATCTGCAGGCGTTGCACGTCTGAAGTGCCGCCATCAGGATAAAGACACGCCACTTTGACGTTGTCGCGATTCTTAAAAGTTTCGAGAGTTGCAGGGCCGGTGTCTCCACTGGTCGCTGCCAGAATCAGGTAATTCTCGTTGCGTGCTTGCGCCAAGCTTGAGAGCACCACACCAAACGGTTGCAGCGCCATGTCTTTGAATGCACGGGTTGGTCCGTGGAACAGTTCGGAGACAAAGGTCTTTTCGCCAATCTTAACCACTGGTACTGGGTTGTTGCCATCATCGAACTGGTCATACAAGCTCAGCGCTTGATCGATTACCGCCGCATCAATGTCGATCTCATACGCATCGAGTACCGCTTTGGCGATGGTTTTATAGCTTGAGTCGCGATGTGCTTCGAGAAAGCTCATGCCCAGTTCAGGTAGCTGCTCTGGTACATAGAGACCGCCAAACGATGCCATAGGGTTTAGGATCGCCTGTGAGAAAGGGACTTTAGCTGGGCGTTTGCCGTCGTTTCCGCGCGTTTCGATGAACTGCATGATGCTCTGTGCTGTGAATTGAGAATTGGCGCGAGATTATACCTGAGTTGGCACTAATTGATGGTGCGCTGGCTTTGCAGGGCTTTTCGTGCACGCTCGACGGCCTTATTCGTGCCAGTCAGAATGAGTCGGTCGCCGGCGGCCAGGGGGTCTGTCGCCTCGAGCATGGTATTTTCTTCATTGCGAATCAGTTTGATATCAACGTAGCTGTGACTGAGTCCAAGCTGACTTAAGCGCTGTCCGATAAAACTGCAGTTATCTTCGATGACAAACGTCTCGCGCATGAGATAGTCATTTAGCGGCTGGTCAATATGGTGGGGCTCGCCGTGGAAGATGCCACGCAAGTCGGCATAACGTTTTGAGCGAGTTGAGCTGATCAGCAGATCAA
>VMDJ01000019.1 GCA_008080925.1 Gammaproteobacteria bacterium | reverse complement strand
GAATTTGTGAGTCACTCCATTGAGTAACAAAGGTCTTAATCGGATGACGTGCAGCCGGCGGGGTGGCAATGATCGATAAATCACGAATACCCGACATGGCCATGTTGAGCGTTCTAGGGATCGGTGTTGCGGTGAGCGTTAAGATATCGACTTCAGCACGCAGCGCTTTTAGGCGTTCTTTGTGACGTACACCAAAGCGATGTTCTTCATCGATGATAACTAAGCCAAGATCTTTAAACTTGAGCTCTTCGCTAAGAATCTTGTGCGTACCAACTACGATATCCACAGTGCCTTCAGCCAGACCTTGTGAGATCTCTTTCACTTCTTTTGCCGAACGGAAGCGGGAAAGGCTAGCGATCTTGATGGGCCATTCAGCAAAGCGATCGATGAAGTTTTGATGATGCTGCTGCGCAAGTAAGGTAGTAGGTACTAGAACGGCAACTTGTTTGCCTGCATTTGCCGCAACAAAGGCAGCTCGCATCGCCACTTCGGTTTTACCAAAGCCCACGTCACCACAGATCACACGATCCATCGGATTGGGTGAGGTCAAATCATTCACCACCGAATAGATAGCAGCTGCTTGGTCAGCGGTTTCTTCAAATTCAAACTCGCTCGCAAATTGGCGGTATTCATCTTCAGGTGCGGGCAGCGCAACCCCTTGGCGAGCTTCGCGTCGCGCATAGATGTCTAAAAGCTCTGCAGCGACATCTCTGACGCGCTCAGCGGCTTTACGTTTGGCTTTTTCCCATTGATCGCTTCCCAGTCGATGTAAAGGCGCTTGATCCGGAGAAGCGCCGGTATAACGACTGATGAGATGCAGTGATGAGACGGGGACATATAGCTTGTCGTTTTTGGCGTATTCCAAGGTGAGGAATTCTTGAGTCATGCCGCCGACATCCAGCGTTTGTAGACCTAAGAAGCGGCCCACGCCATGCTCTTCATGCACAACGGGAGCGCCTATCTGTAATTCAGTCAGGTTTCGGACAATGAGGTCCGCGTCGGTTTTCTTTTTAGCGCGACGATTTTGCTTAACGCGCTCACCGAGCAGCAATGCCTCCGGAATAACCGCGATATCAGGATCAGCTAACCACAATCCATTTTCAATCGGTGCAGTTGTAATGCAGGGCGATTGATCGCTGTTCAGGAAGTCTTGCCAGCTAGCCAATGTTTTCGGGCGAATGCCAAAACCACCTAAGGTGTCGATGAGTGATTCACGACGACCTGCGCTTTCGGCTAAAAACAAAACGCGTGATGAATTATTTAAGAAGCTTTTAATATGACCTGCAGGATCAGTTGCTTTGGCTTGAATCCCTAAGGGTGGCAATTTGCGAACTGTCAGGTTGCTGCCATCTTCGCGTTGAAAGTGTGCAAAAGCGATCCGAGGGTGCCGTTCTAATTGGCCAAGCATCTCTTCGCTATCAAGGAATAACTCGGCGGGTGGTAGCAGAGGACGTTCAATGTCATGACGACGCTGTTCATAACGCTCAGCAATGCTGTTGGCGTGATCTTGGCTTTCTTGTGGCAATTCGTTGTCATGCACCCAAATAGCATCGCTTGGGATGTAATCAAATAAGGTCGCCATGCCATCAAAGAACAGTGGTGAGTAATACTCAATACCGCCTGGTAATTGGCCTTCGCTAACATCACGATAGATCAGTGAGCTTTTGGGATCGCCCTCAAAGGTCTCACGATAGGCAGAACGGAATTTGGTAATGGCTTGCTCATCGACCGGAAACTCATGTGCCGGCAGCATCTCGAAATGCTCAATCTTCTCTTCGGTACGTTGCGTCTCTGGATCAAAAGTGCGGATCGAATCGATCTCATCATCGAACAGGTCAATCCGAAGTGGGGTATCAGCACCCATTGGGAACAGGTCTATCAGTGAACCGCGCACCGCGAATTCGCCATGCTCCATCACTTGCGATACCGCTTGATAACCGGCTTGTTCGAGCTGACGTCGAAACGCATCAAAATTCAGCTGATTGCCCACTTTCAGTTCTAGGCAGTTTGCATCTAACCACGCTTTTGGCAGTAAGCGTTGCATCAGGGTCGAGATCGGCACAATCAAAATGCCGCGACTCAGGTTATTAATCTTTCGCAGAGTTAATAGACGCTGAGAAACAAGCTCGGGCAAGGGCGAGAAAGTGTCATACGCGAGTGTTTCCCAGTCAGGCAGGCTGATGATGGGTAAGTCGCTACCATGACTGAAAAAGGCGATCTCTTCGCTTAGGTGGTTAGCCATCTGAATATCGGCTGCAACCACAATCAACGGTTTTTCGAGCTGATGAGCTGCGTTACTCAGTGCAAGGCTTAAGCTTGCGCCATGTGCACCACTCCAGAGCACTGTCTGGCTAGCGTTTTTAGGAAGGTCAGGCGAAAAGGGTGAGGGCACTGCAAATAAGGTCAATAACGAAAAGCGTATTTTCGCATAGGCCGGCGCAGAAGGCGTACTTTGGGGCCTGAAAAACAGGCATAAAAAAAGCGGTCGCTAAGCGACCGCTCGAATTAAGTACGTGAGTACTTAGACTTGACCTGAGTTTTTATAACTCAGTGAGTCTGTGATTACTTTGCAGTGTTCAGACCGAGAATTTCCCAGTTCTGCATACCACCACGGTACCACTTGATTTTGTGTGCTGGGTAACCCAGTGCCAACAAGTCTTTGATGTTTGTTGGAGACTGACCACACCACATGCCGTTACAGAACATAACCAAGGTCTTAGCATTTGAGTAGTTGTACAAGTCGCCACTGTCACTCACTTTCACATCAAATTTCTTCAAAGTGTCAGCCAATGCACCAGCATCCAAGTTCTTCATTGCGTTCTTAATCAGAGTGAAAGGAAGATTCACAGCGCCTGGAATAGTGCCTTTAGCAACCCAGTCAGGTGTACGTGAATCGATAACTGCAATTGAGCTATCGCCTTCTTTCATTTTCTTCACGTAGTGAATCACTTCGTTCTCAGCGATAGTTTCTACGCCAGTTGCCAAAGTAGATGGCTGGATGCAGAAAGGTGGGCAAGGACGTGAAGTCTTTGCGA
>VMDJ01000056.1 GCA_008080925.1 Gammaproteobacteria bacterium | reverse complement strand
TACCGTGATACCCATCCGGACAACAGTATCGCGTTACTCGCTCGTTCTCGCCGTCACCTCGATCTGATTGTGGAATCACTAAAGATTGCTGAGATACCAGTGCAAGCCAACAAGATTGAAGCACTGATTCATCGGGCCACCGTGATGGATCTTCGCAGCCTCACTCGCGCCCTACTGCACCCCGCTGATCGTTTAGCTTGGTTATCGCTTTTGCGATCGCCGCTTGTTGGAATGCACATCAAAGACATTGCCTTAATAGCTGAAAGCTACAGCAACGACACGCTGTATACACAGATGCGTCGCGATCAGACACGCAAGCAACTCAGCGAAGATGGTCAACAACGCCTTGCCCATCTTGAGACCATTCTTTCTCCACACCTACCTTATCGACCAACACGCAGTTTGCGCCAAACACTTGAGGCTATTTGGACATTACTTGGTGGCTTAACGCTAGCAAGCAATACCGATCAGCAAGATGCACGTGATTACTTTGAGTTGATTGAATCACTGAGTGATACCGATGGACTGCTTGATTTTGCACAACTGGACAACAAGCTTGATTCGCTTTATTCGCAAACGGTAGCGAGCGATAGCAATCCTGTGCATTTGATGACCATGCATGGCGCCAAGGGTCTTGAGTTTGATCTTGTGATTCTTCCAGGATTAACTCGACAACCGGGACAAGATCGTCATGAGTTACTCGTTTGGCAAGAACGCCTCGATGAGAGCAAGTCAGAACAGCTCCTCCTCGCGCCTATTGCTGCCTACGAATCTGACAAGGAACCGATAGCCAGCTACATCAAGAGTTTAAACAAGCAAAAAGATACGCATGAGATTGCACGCCTTTTATATGTTGCGGCGACTCGCGCCAAGGATCAATTGATTCTGTGTGGCAAAGGAGAGATAGACCCTAAGACCGATGTGCTCAAAGCACCGAATAAAAGCAGTCTGATGTACCGCCTCTGGCCATCGATTGCAGACACCGTCATTCACCACGCTGGTGTAACTGAAGCAATAGCCTCAGAAAGGGCTCAAGAGCAATGCTTACCGAGCGACTGGGCTTTCACTTCTCCAGAGCAGCTTGCGAACTCAACACAGCCAAGCCAAGCGCAGCGTAGCGATATCGAATGGAACGATAATGCAGCGCGTCATATTGGCACCTTGGTGCATCGCTACCTTGAACGAATCAGTCATGAAGGTATCGAGCAATGGCCCACCTCACGCATCGAAACATTAACCCGCGCCATACGAACCGGTCTAATGCATTTAGGTGTGAGTGATGCGGAACTCGATAGATCAATTGCTCAAGTCGAACGCGCGTTAAAGCAAACACTTAACGACAAAACAGGACAATGGATTTTACGTTCGCATCCAGAGGCGCAGAGTGAACTTGCCTTAAGTCGACTCTCTAACAATATCGAACACTTTATTATTGACCGGACATTTGTTGAGGATGGCATGCGCTGGATTGTGGATTACAAAACCAGTGAAGACATACAAAACGATAGGTCCGTATTTTTAACGCAAGAACGTGAACATTATCGTGAACAACTGGAAAACTATGCACGCCTAGTCAGTGAGTTTGACCCACGCCCAATAAAGTTAGCGCTCTACTTCCCATTGATGCAGCATCTAGAGAGCTGGGATTACACCAACTAAGGTTGTAGGCGTTGAATATCCCATGCGTCGCCTTGGCGGCGAAACTCGAAGCGATCATGCAGACGATTTTCACGGCCCTGCCAAAACTCAATCACTGACGGCTCTAAACGGTACCCACCCCAAAAATCCGGCAGAGGTATTTCACCTTCAGCAAACTTCTTTTTCATCGATTCAAACGCCTGCACCAACAAGGTACGCGAACCAATGGGTGAGCTTTGTTGCGAAGACCATGCGCCGATCTGACTACCCCGTGGACGCGAGGTGAAGTATGCCAACGACTCTGCTGTACTGATGCGACTCACATCACCCTGAATTTTGACTTGACGATCCAACTCTAACCAGTGGAATAACATCGCCGACTTAGGATTACGATCTAAGTCATGCGCCTTACGACTTCCGTAATTAGTAAAAAAGACAAAGCCTTTTTCATCGAAGGCTTTGAGTAATACGGTTCGCAAGGAGGGTGAGCCATCCTCATTCACCGTTGCCAAACTCAGGGCATTCGGGTTGTCTAAGTTCGCATCGCGAGCATCTACAAACCATTTCTCAAATTGTTCAATCGGGTTTTCATTCAGGTCGTCACGCGATAAACCTGCATATTGAAACTCGCGACGAATATCCGCTATATCCATGTGATGATCTCTTATTGAATTGACCTCGCTAAACACAGCGCGGCTAAGTACACTGCCATTATGGTACAGGTAATCGTTGATCCCGAATCGAAATCGCTGCAAGAACGTGCAGCATTGATCAAAACACCACGCAAAGGGCGTAAGCGCTTCCCCGAGGGATGTGTGTCCATCGTTGAATCGATTGAAGATGCACAAGCTGGCGCAAACGAAGCCAAAAACCTTCACCCCGCCATTGTCTATGGACCCTCGGTTTCGTCTGAAAGTCAGCGCATCTACTATCTCGTGCGTTGGCTCAGTTAACACCACCCCTTGAAATCTTTTTTAAGCACCCCATCTCTTCATTAAGACGCCATATTGGGTCTTACTCGGTGGCTTATTCGCACCGATTTTCGAACTGTTGCTTTAAGAGGACATTCAGATGACAACTTTTGATTTTTCACCCCTTTTCCGTACCGCTGTTGGTTTCGATCGCCTGACTGATGCACTTGAGAGTGCTCGTCGTCACGAGGGCTCAAACTTCCCTCCCTACAATATCGAACTGGTAAGCGATAACGATTATCGAATCACTATGGCTGTTGCTGGCTTCTCAACTGATGAGTTGGAGATAGAAGTTAATGACGGCAAACTCAAAGTTACTGGCAATAAACGCCAAGATGGCGTTGAACGTAAATACCTTCACCAAGGCATTGCGAACCGCAGCTTTGAACGTACCTACCAGCTTGCAGATCACGTCCGTGTCACTGGCGCAGAAGTGAAAGATGGCTTGTTACACATCGAATTAGTCCGCGAGATTCCAGAAGCGATGAAGCCACGTCG
>VMDJ01000044.1 GCA_008080925.1 Gammaproteobacteria bacterium | reverse complement strand
CATGACTCAGTGCCAGATGGTAAAGACGAGGAAGATAATCGCGAAGAACGCACTTGGGGTGAGATTCCGACGTTTGATTTTGAACCCAAAGATCACGTGGATCTGGGCGAGGGTGTAAAACAACTCGATTTTGATACCGCAGCAAAAGTTACCGGATCTCGATTTGTCTCTATGTCGGGTGGCTTAGCGCGTCTGCATCGCGCACTAACACAATTCATGTTGGATACGCATATTGCTGAGCACGGCTATACCGAGGTATACGTACCTTATATCGTTAATGGCGATAGCTTGCGTGGCACAGGCCAGCTACCAAAGTTTGAAGAAGATCTTTTCAAGTTAGAGGGAACTGATTACTACCTAATCCCTACTGCAGAAGTTCCTGTGACTAATTTAGTTCGAGATGTGATTTTAGATGCCGATCAACTGCCAGTTAAGTATGTTGCGCATACGCCATGTTTTCGTTCAGAGGCGGGTGCTTATGGTCGTGATACGCGTGGCATGATTCGTCAGCATCAGTTCGACAAGGTTGAGCTGGTGTGTGTGGTTAAGCCTGAAGATGCCTTTGATATGCTTGAGGAGCTGACCGGCCATGCAGAGAAGATTCTGCAGAAACTCAACTTGCCATATCGTTTAGTCACCTTGTGTACAGGTGATATCGGCTTCTCCTCAACCAAAACTTATGACATTGAGGTATGGCTACCAGGTCAAGCGAAGTATCGTGAGATCTCATCATGCTCTTGCTTCGGTGATTTCCAAGCGCGTCGTCTGCAAGCGCGCTGGCGTAATCCAGAAACAGGTAAGCCAGAGCTAGCTAACACCTTGAATGGTTCAGGTTTGGCAGTGGGCCGCACCTTGGTGGCAGTGTTAGAAAACTATCAGCAAGCAGATGGCTCAATAAAAGTGCCAGAGGTGCTGCAGCCTTACATGGGTGGCATTACTGAGTTGAAGCTTTAACGCACCGACATAATCAGCAACAGCACGAAGAGAACAACGCCACCGATAGCAAAAATCGCGGCGTTCCAATCGCCTTTTTCTGCTTGTTTGCCGTTTTGTTGGTGATGTTTGTACGCTGGCCATAAAAAGAACAGCATCATGATGCCAGCCACAAAGGCTAAGATTTTTCCCCATTCCATGAACGTGCTCCGATAAGTGACATAAAAAAGCCCGGTAACAAGACCGGGCTTTTTTGATTGATAACGCTTAGTCGTCGTTACTCATCATGCCCAATAGCTGCAACAAGCTTATAAAGATGTTGAAGATACTGAGGTAAAGGCCGTAGGTCGCCATGATGTAGTTAGTTTCACCGCCATTGATGATGCGAGAGGTATCAAACAAGATAAAACCACTCATCACTAAGATGATGCCACCGGATACAGCCATCGCCAGTGCAGGCATCTCAAGGAAGATGTTTGCCAACATTGCGATCACTAACACCATCATGCCGGCGAACAAGAAGCCACCCATGAAGCTAAAATCACGCTTCGTGGTCATCGCGTAGGCAGATAGACCAAGGAAAATGATGCCAGTACCACCCATTGCAGTTGCAATGATCTGTGGACCTTTAGGCAGTGCAAGGTACATCGATAAGATTGAACCTAAACCAAAGCCGAGTAGGCCGGTGACTAGGAAGATCACGCCAATACCGGTTGAAGAGTTAGCTGTACGCGGCAATACAAAGATGCCGAGCACCATCGACGCGATTACAGAAATCATGTAAGCAATCGGTGGTACGGCTAAAGACATCGATACCAGTGCCATCACAGCACTGAAGGCCAACGTCGCCGACAGCAGAATGTAGGTGTTTTTCAGAACTTTGTTAGCAACGTCTGCATTGGGACGTGTAGCAACGACTGAATTGAATTGGTTCATCTAAATTAGCCCTCCGAGGCTCTCTGTTTGGACCCTTAATTAGATAGGGGCACATTCAATAAGTTCAATATCAAGCATAACCTATCCCTAGAGCTTCTCAAGCCTTTATAAGCCTTGAATCAGGTGTTGTTTTTAACGAAAAAATCGGTATATTACGCGGCTTCCCGCTCATCCCGGAGGGGTGGCAGAGCGGCTGAATGCACCGGTCTTGAAAACCGGCAAGGGTTAATAGCCCTTCGTGGGTTCAAATCCCACCCCCTCCACCAAATCTATTAAAAAAACCTAAACGCAAGTTTGGGTTTTTTTATGCCTGAAATCGTTTGATTTCGTGTTGCATTGCAAGAATGACAACCTACTCACTACAAGATAAAGTCGAACTATCTTGTAAATGGGTGCTTACATGAGCTATTCAATTCTTGTTGTTGATGATCACGCCTTATTTCGTACGGGCTTGCAGATGATCTTGCGTAACTCATCTAATTTTGAAATCGTAGGTGAGGCTGAAACGGGTGAAGAGGCACTAGCGTTTCTTGAAAAAAACAAGGTTGATGTTGTTTTAATGGACATCAACATGCCGGGTATGGGTGGCATTGAAGCAACACGCCGTATTAATGCATTACCTAATCCACCTAAAGTTGTTGCGGTTACCGCTATGATTGAAACCCCATTTCCTAATAAGTTGTTAGATGCCGGCGCGCGCGGTTATGTCAGCAAAGGGTGTTCTGCTGATGAGTTACATGCTGCGATTAGTGCTGCGGCTAATGATGAACTTTTCTTATCCGGCGATGTTGCACAGAGCTTGGCCTTGGGTAAGTTACGCGACCCTAAGAACACAGGTGATATTGAAGGTGTTAAAAAGCTTTCTGCACGTGAATTCCAATGCATGATGATGATAGTCAACGGACAGGGCACACAAGAAATCTCTGAATTGCTTGAGCTCAGTCCTAAAACTGTTTCAACCTATCGTCACCGTCTTTATGAAAAGATTGGCGTTGAGAACGACGTCGAGCTGACTCACTTTGCGATCCGTAACGCCTTAGTCTCCGTTTAGTTCTCATGTCAGTCGACTTTGATCCAGCCTGTCAGCGCTGTGATCGATTAGCGTCCTTTCTTAAAGACGTTAAAAACCAACATCCCGATTATTTCTGCCAACCGGTACCGGCGTTTGGGGATACCGACCCTGCGTTACTAATTGTTGGGCTAGCGCCAGGCATGCACGGTGCTAATGCCACAGGTCGCCCGTTTACAGGTGATGCCGCCGGCATCTTGCTCTATGAGATGC
>VMDJ01000007.1 GCA_008080925.1 Gammaproteobacteria bacterium | reverse complement strand
ACTCAGGATTCGCTTTAACCCATGCCATCCGCTTTTCGCGCATGGTGTCGGGTGTGTAATTATCGGTAATCACGGGTGCATGCTGTTGCAGCCATTCATAAGTGCGCGCCTCTGCTACACGAATAGTCTGCATGCAGGGCCACAACGTGTCATCCAAGTCAAAAGAGATCAGCTTGATGTTGGTGAGCGGTAACATTTATAACGCTGGCAATACACGTCGTGACACGAACTCACTCAGTGGCATGAGTTCTTCATATTGCTTACCCACATTCACAATGTAATTCAGCGTGCGTGGGATATCACCCAAGTACCCGGGTTTACCATCACGATGATTAAGGCGCGCAAAAATACCACTCGCCTTGAGATGGCGCTGCACACCCATCCAATCAAACCATCGCTTAAAACGTAGACGATGTGTCTCGTTCATCACACCCGTTGCGATCGCCCCTTCGAGGTAAGCATGGCACCAACGCGACACCAAGGCGTCATCCCACACGATGTAACAATCGCGCAGCAAAGACACCAAGTCATACGTCACAGGGCCTAGAACAGCATCTTGGTAATCAATCACACCTAAGCTGTTATCCGAAAGCAGCATTAAGTTACGTGAATGGTAGTCACGGTGAACAAACACCTTAGGCTGTTCCAACGCCGCTTCAGTTAACGCATTAAACGTGCGAGCGAGCATTTTTTTACTGTCATCCGACAGCTTCAGATCAAGATGCTTTTCTAGCAGCCAATCTGGAAAGAGCTGCATTTCACGCATCAGCATTGGCTCATCATAGGCAGGCAAGTTTTCGGTCTTCGCGCTTTGCTGGAAAGTAAGCAATGAGGTCATCGCGCTGCCATAGAGTTGATCTGCAGATTCCTGAGTCAAATTCGGCAATAAAGTGGCATCGCCGAAATCTTCTAGCACCATAAAGCCTTGTTCGAGATCCATCGCCAAAATCTCTGGCGCATGCACCCCTGCATCTCGCAACCGAGCGGTCATCTCAGCAAACGGACGGCAGTCCTCTTGAGGTGGCGGAGCATCCATCACAATTCGACTCGGCATGCCTGATTGAGTGAGTCGAAAATAGCGTCGAAAACTCGCATCCCCAGAGGCCATGGCTAGCTCAAAACCCTCGAGCTCTATAATGTCACTAAGCCATTGTTTTAAAAGCGAAAGTCGCTCATCCATCAAAACCTAACCTTGGGGCCATTTCGGCTCAATTTCATTGAAAATATGGGCATTTTATGAGATTTTACCCACCCTTCGGAGACTTCACGTGGAAATCGCTTCCGCATAACCATAAAAATAGAACCGGCCGATGCTTTTTCATACTGCAAACTCTCTAAAAATTCGCCCATTATCAGTCGCAATCGCGACGATTTTGATGCCGATCTCCTTACTCAGTCAGGCAGCTCTCGCTAACGATAGTCGCGCTTGGGAGTGTAAAGCCGGAGCTGATGGTCAATGGGAATGCTATAAAAATGGCGTTCTGGAAGATCGCCCAGCGGCAGCTCCAGTTGTAAAAGCACTACCGACTCCAACCAAACCGGCTGCTTTATCGATTGCTGAGCAGCCAACAGCGGCACCGGCTTACACTCCGAAAGCAACAGTAGGATTAAGCCAAGCAGCACCAGAGGTTAAAGTGGCCGAGCCCACTGCAGAACCAAAACCCGTGGTGATTCCAGAACCGGTCCCAAGTCAGCCACAAGCTATCGCTCAATCCGAGCCTGTAGTTGCACAACCTGCACAAAAGCCTATGCCTGCGGCTGAAACAGTGACAACCGATCCTATCGCCAAGGTCGTTAGCGCAGCGAGCAATGCGAGCCGTCTTGATGAAAAACTTAACTGGGGTTCGTGTGGTGTAGAAACTAATCAGCTACCGACGTTTGTCAGCTTTGATGGCAACAATGCCAATGCACCGATGGATATCGTGGCGGACTCCGCTGAACTGAGTCGTGAAACTAACGAAAATATTTTCCTCGGCAAGGTAGAACATACTCAAGGTTCACAGCAAATTTTCGCTGAGGCAATGCGCTACAACCAAGAAACAGGCCAGATGGATGCGCAGGGCGATGTGTTGATGATCACACCAGATATGCGCATGAGCGCACCACGCGTGTCGTACAACACCAAGACCCGTAGTGGTGATGCCACCGATGTAATTTACCGTATGCCGGGTATCCTAGGTCGCGGCACCTCTGAAAGCACCAATATCATTGATGATCTGCACAGCGAACATAACACCGTAACCTACACCACCTGTGCGCCAGGTGATAACGCTTGGTCACTGCATGCTGACAAACTCATCATGGATCAAGAGGAAGGCGTAGCTTGGGCAACACATGCCACCATCAATGTGGGCGACATGCCGATTGCTTACCTACCAGCGATGAGCTTTCCTTTAGACGATCGTCGTCGCAGTGGTGTACTCCGCCCGACTTTTAGCAACAGTAAAGAGAACGGCTTCGACTTTACGCTGCCCTACTATTTAAACCTTGCACCCAACTATGACTTAACGCTGTATCCGCGTTATCTAACCGAGCGTGGCGCCATGCTTGGCGGCGAATACCGCTTCCTCACTGAAATGGCAAAAGGCACCATCTCTGCTGATGCGATTAGTGACGACAAGTACACCGGCAATAGCTCACGTAGCTCATTAAAGATCGATACCTCTGCAACCTTTAATGACCGCTTAACAGGTAACTTCTTATTCAACGAAGTCTCCGATAACGATTACCTCGATGACTTTGGCGGCACACTTGCGGTAGCGAATACAACGCAACTTGAGCGTCGCGCTGAGATGAAGTACCAAGCAGACAACTGGTACTCATTAGTTAAATTCCAAGACTATCAAGCGCTAAATGCCACCGAGCAATATGCGCGCCTTCCACAAGTTCTGTTCCATGGTGATAACGACAAGCTTCGTGGTGACAGCCCTTTGATTATGGAACTGGATGCGGAAGCAGTGAGCTTCTCAAAAGATGAAGCAAATGCGATTGAAGGCGAGCGTTACGATATCAAACCGCGCGTAGCTCTAGATCTGCGTGAACCTTGGTATCACTTAAAACCTGCGCTTTCTGTTCGCCACACTGCATACAAAGTGAATAATGCGGCCAATTCGGTTTCACGTGACATCTTCACTGCCAGCGTCGACAGCGGCCT
>VMDJ01000016.1 GCA_008080925.1 Gammaproteobacteria bacterium | reverse complement strand
CCCAAGGACCTAGCAAGGCGCCGAGGAAGATATAAGCCACTAACAAAGATTGCCGCGCATACAGCGCCAATGTGGCCACTAGAGCCGCACCAGTGAAGATCAAAAAAACCGTGAAAACAATCGAATCAGAAGACATAAAAAAACCGACAAGTTACCAATTAACGATAACAAGTCGGCTTACTAAAAAGAAGCCAAATAATGATTTAAGAATCTGCTGGTTTTTTCATGCTGTCGAGCATGCCTGAAATATCTTTCATATTACGTGGTGCATTACGACAATAGCCCTGTACATCTCGACCATCTTTGCGCTTATACGAATCAACCCAACGACAAGCATTAGATGCAGCGCAATCATTCTCAGCCATGCCTTTACAAACATTATCAGCAAGAACATTACCTGATAGCGCCATAGCACCCATAACGCTAGCGATTGACAGTGATTTGAGTAATTTCATTTATCTCTCCTTATGGAATATGAGAAGAAAACATCGGCAACCGCAGTAAGACTGAAATAATTCAGGATTTAAACGACTAAAACCCGGACTTGGCCAACATAGCCTCAATAGCCGCTTCATCTAATACAGGCACACCGAGCGATTCGGCCTTGCTTAGCTTGGAACCGGCAGATTCACCTGCAACTAGGTAGTTTGTGTTCTTCGACACACTACCCACCACTTTCGCCCCAGCCGCTAACAAACGCGCTTTATACGACTCACGCGGTTGCGATAAGGTGCCCGTCAACACAAATGACAAACCGGACAGCTCACTGTCGGATACATCCACCTTCTCGATTGCTGGCCACTGCACACCAGCGGCTATCAGCTTATTCAAAACATCTTGGTTATGCGGCTGACGGAAGAACATCACGAGCTTCTCAGCAAGCACATCACCTAAGCCTTCGATACTGATGGTTGGCTGATTAACTAGTGCCTCTGGGGACTGCTTGAGTAAATCAGCGACTGAATCATATTGCTCAGCAAGCAATTCAATATGCGCACTGCTACACCACTTCAAATCCATCGGCGGCTGCATCATGGGGACGCGCAACTCTTTGGGTAAAGCTGATGCATATTTCAAGAAGGCTTTCGCTTGGGACAACTTCAATTCGACCAAGTCGTGTAACGTCAGCTTTTGTACCGCCTCAAGTGAGCCCAAGGTGTTGGCAATATTCATTGCCATAGTTTCACCTATCCCCAAGATACCGAGCGAAAACAAAAAGCGCGGCAAGGTGGTGTGCTTTGCTTTATCTAAACTTGAGATCAGATTAGACGCTGATTTCTCAGCCATACGCTCAAGCTTGGCTACAGTGGCTACATCTAAAGCAAACAAATCAGCTGGATCTTTTATGAGCTGCTCATCCACAAGCTGCTCAACAATCTTGTCGCCCAAGCCATCAATATCCATCGCCTTACGAGAAGCAAAATGCTTAATGGCTTCTTTACGCTGCGCCTGACAGAACAAACCGCCGGTACAACGTGCCACAGCCTCCCCGCTAATTCTCACTACCTGCGACTCACACACAGGGCATTGCTCGGGCATGTGAATAGGCTTTGCATCATCAGGTCGATCAGATAGCACTGCTGAGACAACCTCAGGTATGACATCACCGGCGCGACGTACAATCACGGTATCACCAACACGGATATCTTTACGCTCAATCTCATCCATGTTGTGTAGCGTTGCATTACTGACGGTGACACCACCGACAAACACAGGCTTTAATCGTGCAACAGGTGTTAGCGCACCTGTGCGTCCGACCTGAAACTCAACCGCTTCAAGCAACGTCAGTTGCTCTTGCGCAGGAAACTTTTGCGCAATCGCCCATCGTGGAGCACGGGCAACAAAACCGAGCTGCTTTTGTAACTCAACTTGATCGACCTTAAACACCACGCCATCAATGTCGTAGGCCAAGCCGTCGCGACGCTCACCAATTGAAGCGAAATAAGCAGCGCACTCAGCACTGTCTTTACACACCTTAAGCTCAGGTGATGTTGGCAAACCCCAGTTTGCAAGCAAGCGCATATTCTCCGATTGAGAGGTCGCCATGGAATGCCCAACCACTTCACCTAAACCATAACAATACATCGCCAAGGGACGTGTCGCGGTAATCTTTGAATCGAGCTGTCGAAGCGATCCTGCAGCAGCATTGCGTGGATTAGCGAAAGTCTTCTCACCCTTTGCGCGCTGACGTTCGTTCAATGCGTCAAAGCCGGCTTTAGGCATGAAAATCTCGCCTCGAACCTCAAGCACCTCAGGATAATCATTGCCACTCAAGCGCAACGGAATAGAACCAATGGTGCGCACATTTGCCGTCACATTTTCGCCGGTTGTGCCATCGCCGCGCGTCGCGGCTTGAACCAATACGCCCTGCTCATAGCGCAAACTGATCGCCAAACCATCAAGCTTTGGCTCTGCGGCATAACGCACAGTCGCCGAGCGACTCAGTCGGTCTTTGACGCGTTGATCAAACGCTGCAAACTCATCGTCATCAAAAGCGTTATCTAATGACAACATCGGAATCGCATGAGTGACTTGCTCAAAGGCATCCAGTGCTGCACCACCCACACGCTGAGTTGGTGAATCAATAGTTCTTAAATCAGGTCGATCAGCTTCAATCTGCTGTAACTCACGCAACAGTTTGTCGTATTCAACATCAGGGATCTCGGGGTCGTCGAGAACGTAATAACGATGGTTATGGTATTGCAGTAGCTTTCGTAGCTCTTCTGCGCGCGCTTCTTCAGCGAACAAATCACTCATCGTCTATTTTTAAGGATAGCCACTTTACGTAAATGCTCTGCGATACTGTCGCGAGTGTGATCAATGCTCTGGCGAGTGAGCTTACTGCGCGTATCGTCATACAACACTGCATCCAACATGGTCGCCATACGTTCGGCGGTCATCAACATATCGCTAAACACCGCAATGCCATCTCGCGGCCCTGGTATCTGCGCAAATAAAGTTAAACCTGGGGTAGCAAAATCTGCTTTCTTGCCCTGCGGGAAGGTGCCCGGCTCAACCATGCTCGCCATACTAAACAAGGTGTGTTTCGCCGCGGTTTCACGATGGTAGATACCCATCTCACCGTAATGAAGATCGACTTCTTTAGCTGCCCGCTGAATCTCAGCCAGACTAAAAGGCCCACTCTTGCGCATCACATTAATCTGCACAATCTTCTTCGGCAGATCAGGATTCTCTTCATACACCTCAGGCTCA
>VMDJ01000081.1 GCA_008080925.1 Gammaproteobacteria bacterium | reverse complement strand
AATGTGGGAAATACCTTTTCACAGAATGTAAAAACACTGGATGAGTATTACGCTGCGATCGAAAAGAACACATTGCCGATCGAGCGAGGGCTGGTACTTAATCGTGATGATGTTATTCGTCAGGATGTCATTACACAGCTGATTTGTCAGTTTGCGCTCAATTTTAATCAGATCGATCTGGCTTGGCGCATTCAAAGTAGCGATTATTTTGCACATGAATTGATTGCGCTCGAGCAAATGCAAAAAGATGGGCTATTGGTACTCTCAGAGGATAGTCTGCAGGTGACTCAACCTGGGCGACTACTCATTCGGAATATATGTATGGTGTTCGATAGGTATTTGCCTGAAGCTCAGCACCGATTCTCACGTGCCATTTGAACACTAGGATGACTCTCGTATACTCGGTTGTTATTGATTGACGAACGAGTAGAACAACAATGTCACAGTCTATCCCTGAAGCTTTTCGTGCAGCAGCTAAGCAGTATGCCGACCAAAACATCGTTTGGCATCCCGAGTCTCCATTAAACTTTGCGCAGCTTGATCAAGATTCTGACCGAGTCGCAGCCGCCTTACATGCACGTGGATTGCAGCAAGGAGATCGCGTGGCGCTGTATGCGATCAATGATAAAACCTTTGTTCAGGCATACCTTGGTATTCAAAAAGCGGGCTGTGTTGTTGTGCCTGTTAATTTACTGATTGGTGTTGATGAAGTGGCGTATGTCTTGGGTAATGCCAAGATTAGTGCATTTATTTATCACGCAGCGATGACCGAAAAGGCGGTGGCCGTTAAGGACCAATTAGAAGGCTTGAAAGCAACAGCTGTGATTGGTGATGCTCATCCTGAGATTCAAGCTGATAGTTTTTCTGATTGGCTTTCAGTAGAAGCTGCTGCTCCTGTTTTAAATTTGAATCCTGAAGAAGATGTAGCGGCAATTCTGTATACCTCTGGCACGACCGGTAATCCTAAAGGTGCGATGCTGACGCATCACAACCTTGTCTCTAATACGCAAAGTGTTAAGCAGGCGCTGGGATTGCAGTCAGGTAAGGATCGACTGCTCGTTGTATTGCCAATGTTTCACTCTTTCGCTGCGACTGTCGGCATTCTCACGCCTTGTTTGCATGGATTGTCGATAACACCTGTGCCTAAGTTTGATCCGGCCTTAGTGAGCGACATGATTGCTTCGAGTGGAGCTACGATCTTTTTAGGTGTTCCCTCGATGTATGCTGTTGTAAATCGCCTACCTGATGAGCAAGCGGCAAAATTTAAAACTATTCGATTTGGCGTAGCTGGTGGTGCGGCCATGCCGGTTGAGTTGCTTAAGTCGTTTGAATCGCGATACGGGATCCCTATCTTAGAGGGTGACGGCCCGACTGAATGTTCGCCTGTGACCTGTGTGAACCCCTTTGATGGTGAGCGTAAAGCGGGATCTGTGGGTTTGCCGGTGCCTAATGTGCGCATGACTATCCGTGATCTGGAAGGACAAGAAGTTTCTACCGGCGAGATGGGGGAGATCTGTGTCGCAGGTCCGAATGTCATGAAGGGTTACTGGGAGTTACCAGAAGCCACTGCTGAGACGTTCTTTGGCGAATGGCTTCGTACCGGTGACTTGGGTTACATCGATGAGGATGGCTATATCTTCATGGTTGACCGCATCAAAGACATGATTATTGTGAATGGTATGAATGTGTACCCGCGTCAGATTGAAGAAGTGTTGCATCAGCATGAGGCCGTTTTAGAAGCTGCTGTTGTGGGTCAACCGCATGCTTCACACGGTGAGATCGTGGTCGCTTATGTGGT
Organism: Gammaproteobacteria bacterium; assembly: GCA_008080925.1. GTDB lineage: Bacteria > Pseudomonadota > Gammaproteobacteria > Chromatiales > Chromatiaceae > VMDJ01. Next base: position 1,419 of record VMDJ01000081.1, on the reverse strand, counting down.
TCCAGTTGAGGGCCATTCGGTAACAGAAGCTAAGATTAAACAGTTCTGTAAAGAGAGATTAGGTCAGCATCAACTGCCAAGGCGTGTCGAGATTAGAGATGGATTGCCCAAGAATGCGAGTGGCAAAATTCTTAAGCGCGAGCTGCGTAAAGAAGGTGAGGTAGAACGCGGCATTAATTAGCCATCTTTGGCTTTCTCCACGTGTAGTAAGTCACGATAAGGTGAATCGCCATGCCGGCTGCAGATAGCAGACCTATCGTTCGATCATAATCGCTGATTAGCCAGATCAGATCGCTACTGTGATTTGTGGGAGCAATGTCTTTAAAGCCTTTGATCACAGCCACCATGCCTGCGTGTACGCCAATCACATAAGCGATGTTGCCTGTACGCTCGCGTATTAGCGCTAAGTACATCCCGAGTAAGAATAGGGCGATAAAGCCATCCCAGATCCCGCCGTTGGCGTAATCGTCAAAGGTATGGCTCAAAATCCAAAAGCTATTCGCAAAGCTTGCTGATTCTCCGGCCGGTAATGCCGGTGGGTTAATGAAGTGCATCCAGGCATAAAACAAACTCGACAAAATGGCACTTGTCCAAAAGCCGTGTGATTGTCGAATACCGGCAAACAGCCCGCCACGGAAGAAGGTTTCTTCGATAAAGCCAATGATTAACCCTGTGATCAAGGCGACGAGAATGATCTTTCCAAGTTCGGGTGCGATCACATCCCAGCTGCGTACGGGACGAATATCGAGGAAGCTCAGTACAACAGCGAGCAAACCAAGAAGAGCCAGACCCATTCCAAGTCCGCGTAATAATTCTGCAAGAAACGCGGGTTTGCTTAGCTGATAACCTAGATCGCGTTTATTCGCGATGTTGAGACGATACAAAATCCAGATAAAACCGGGGATGGCAAATAGCTTGCCGATGATTGTGATGAGCTTGTGCGGGCCCTTGTCGGTAATATCCTGAATAAGAGTGAAAAGCGGGTAGTTGACTGCTGCGCTGAGAAGAAGGGCGAGCAGAATCAGGCCGATAAAGAGGAAAAAAGCTCGCATCTTGGTGTTTTTAGCCAAATAACCTTGAAAGTGATGACATTCTACCTAAAAAACTGTGAAAACAGGGTTAACAGCAGACCATTCATCGCGCTAGAATGCGCCGCCTAATTCGGGTACGACACCCGAAAACACGGTTTTGCGAGCGTGGTGGAATTGGTAGACACGCCAGATTTAGGTTCTGGTGCCTTTGGTGTGAGAGTTCGAGTCTCTCCGCTCGCACCATTCATATAAGAACTTGCCCAAGTATCCCTTGGGCAGGTTTTTCCAAGTTGAATAAAGTTTCAAGACGGCAAGTGCTGTCGGAGTATGTTTCATGCAAGTTTCTGTTGAGTCTGGCGAAGGTTTAGAAAAGCGTCTGTTGGTTGAT
>VMDJ01000159.1 GCA_008080925.1 Gammaproteobacteria bacterium | reverse complement strand
TTTTCGTAGACCTTTTTGATCTCGTCCTCGGTGAAGGTATTACTCGCCTGATTCAGATCGAGTCGGAATTCCTCGCGATCAAATAGCCACAACACCGCGTTATCGGAGACGCGATTACCTTCCTCGGTGAAGAGCAGGAAGTAGGGTGGAACGAAAACGATCAGTAGGGCGAGGAGGGTTTTGTGGAGTTTCTTTTTCATTCTTATTGACTCAAAAAACGCTTCAAGGGTGCATCGCGCTTTGGCGCTATGTCGTCAGACAAGGCGAGCAATAGCTCAGCAGTGGCCATCGCATCGGTTAATGCGTTGTGCGCACGATAGCGAGGCAAATTGTACCGTGGTCTGAGGTTGAATAGGCGTAAATCGGTCGCTTGGATGGTGTGATTTCGTAGCTCAAAGAGACGTTGCCCGAGCTGCAATGTGTCGATAATCGGCATCACAAAGGGGGTGCCGTAGACGCGCCTACAGGCGGCATCGAGAAATTGTTGTTCGACACCTTGGTAGTGAACCAGCATCACCTTACCTGCAAGGCGCTTGAGCAGCTGTGGAAGCACGTGCGTGAGACTTTGGCCTTTGCGTAAGTCATCGTCGGTGATGTTGTGAATCACGACCGATTCACTGGGGAGTTCTTTATCTGTCCGAACGAGTTGATGCCAAGCGGTATTAAGACGGATCTTTCGATGCTGCATTTCAATTAAACCCAGGCTGATGATTTGATCTTTCTCTGCATTCAGTCCGGTGGTTTCAAAATCCAAGGCGACAATCGGTACCTCATCGAGCAGTTTGTTTTTGCTCACCGGAGGCGTGGCGTAAAAATCTCGAATGGGTCCTGCCACGGCCTTATTCGCAGCGGCTTGATGGCGCCATTCCAGCGAGCGGTAGCGATCAAGCCAGCTCATCGTAGGTTGTCAGCCCCGAAGCGCTTGATCATGATGTCTTGCTGCATCTTGATGACTTGGAAAGCTTGTTTGAGATGCGAGCGCTCTAGACCCGACAGATCATCTGGGTCGAGGAAGTTATCGGCTTTTTCGCCTGCAGCGATCTGCGCAGATTGATGCCGTACTCGCAGACCAGCAATTAAGGTCAGCGCATCTTCAAGGTTCTCTGCCATCTCTTCAGAGATCAGTTTGGCTTTCGCGGCTTCACGTAGACGCTCGAGCGTATTCACTGCCGTGATACCGCCACTGAGTGCCAGCATGCGGGCAATGTCGGTCACCGGCACAATGCCCGTGTGTTTGAGATCGAGCGTGTCATTGTGTTGGCCGTCATGTACCAATACAAACTGACGGAAGAAACCAAGGGGTGGGCGATGTGTTGCAGCATTCGCCATCATGTAAGTTAAGAAGATCTTATTATCTTTAGCCAAACTAAGAACATTGCGTTGCAGTTGTTCAAAGAGACTGAAGTCACCATGAACGGGGCGAAGATCAAACCAGATGCTCGATAGCATTAAGGCCATGGGCTCTGGGGTTCGAATCCACTTGGTGAAATGATTTGTCCACCCACTGACAGGTTGGCGCCAATCGGGGTTGCTCGCCATAGCGTTACCTGGGCAGTAAATGTAACCACAGAGGTTGAGACCATCAGTAACGCGTTTAGCGAGTGTGGCGAAGTAGGCGTCATGCTCTGGTCGCATACTGTTATCAATAAGAAGCGCGTTATCTTGATCGGAATGTGAGCTTTGCTCAAGTCGACCTTGTGAGCCGCCTGCAAGCCATACAAACGGAACTGGAGCTGGCCCTAGTTCATCTTCGGCTAACTTGATCAGTCGCGCGGTAATCGCATCGGTCATGTGCGAGAGCGTTTTGCCAATTTGTTCAACGCTAGCGCCACTGCTGACTAACTGATGATGCAGCAAAGGAATACGTTGACTGGTATTTATCAGGTCATCTACGTTTGCGGCACGAGATATCTCAGAGGTTAAATAAGCTGCGCTACCGCCTTGGTTCTTTACGATGTCGGTTGAAGTGAACATGCCAACGACTTGGCCATCATCCATAACGGGTAAGTGATGAATACCTAATTGCGTCATGACTAATAAAGCGTCACTGATAGTGGTATTTGGGTTAATGGTGTGAGGCTTCGCTGACATGATGCTGCTGATGGGCTCAGACACAGCAATACCCTTTGCAACACAGCGTTCACGGATGTCACGGTCTGTGACAAGACCGGCGAGTTGTTTATCCAATGTGATGATCATTGAGCCAACACGCTTTTCGCTCATCATTTGTGCAGCGGTTTGAATACTCTGATTTCCATCCATGCAGACGGGCTTCATACGGATAAGGTCACTAACACGCTGATGATTAAGCGCTTCAGTGGGTGACTCTAAGGTCAGTGCGGCGACGCCTTGTTTGAGTCGCTCATTGATACTGGCAGTGAAGAACTGGCCAAACCCTCGGGTTTGTTCACTGAGTTGGTAAAGCAATTGGCAGGTGCCCACATAGAGTAGGGTGTCTTCTATTGCTTTAGCTTTCTTGTCATTACCTAAAGAGAATAAAGAACAACCGCAGGCATAGATGCCGCCTTCATCGAGTTGTTCACAGATCTTTTCATCATCCGCGCAGACTTCTAAGGCGCCAGATCGAATGACAAAAAAATTGTTTTCAAAGTCAGTTAGCTCACTGCCACGTCGCAGGTAGGTTACTTCGAGCTGTTCTGGGAGTTCGGCAAGTTGTTCTTCGCTTAAAAGATCAAATGGATGATGTTCAGCAAGAAAGTGCTGTATTTCGAGTAATTCAACTTCCATGCATCACATCCTAAATCGGTGAGAAACGAGTCTTAGTGATCAAGGTCAGTTTAATCGGTTTTTAGGCATAAAAAAGCCCCGATTGAGCTCGGGGCTGTGAGTTTAAAGTGACTTGATTACGCCGGTAAAAGACGAACGCTTAGGACGCCTTCAATCCCTCGTAATTGGTCTAATACGCCATCGGAAACATCACCTGAGACATCAACTAAGTTGTACGCTAATTCGCCACGAGAGCGGTTGAGCATGTCATCAATGTTGATACCCGCATCTGCAAGCACCGATGAGATCTGTCCAACCATATTCGGCACATTGCTATTCGCTATGGTGATGCGTGGTCCGCCTGCGCGAGGCATCTGCATCTCTGGGAAGTTAACCGAGTTAAGGATATTGCCATTCTCAAGATAGTCGCGTACTTGATCAGCAACCATGATGGCGCAATTCGTTTCTGCTTCACCGGTTGAGGCGCCTAAGTGAGGCAGCACAATGACACGTGGATGGTTTTTGTT
>VMDJ01000049.1 GCA_008080925.1 Gammaproteobacteria bacterium | reverse complement strand
CTGTTTACCTCGCAGACCAAATTTGATTCGGGCACCGGCTGGCCTAGCTTTTATCAGCCTGCGACCAATGAGGCAGTTGAAGAGCAAAAAGACAGCTCTCACGGCATGATTCGCGTCGAGGTGCATTGCCGCAAATGTGGCTCCCACCTTGGGCATGTGTTTCCTGATGGGCCTGCGCCGACGGGTCTTCGTTACTGTATCAATTCGGCATCATTGGGTTTTGAGAAGGATGAGGCTTAATTGAACTCAGCGGCAGGTAGGCTGAAGCGAATCTCAGCGCCGTTCAACGCACTTTTATCTATTTCGACCTGACCGTCGTATTGCTCGACAATCGCTTTTACCACAGCTAAACCAATGCCTTGACCCGGGCGCTGCTCATCGGCACGTTGCCCGCGTTGAAGAACGCGCTCTGCATCTGCTGCGGAAATGCCAGGACCATCATCAGATACAGCCCAGATTCCTTCGTTGTAGCTGACCATTACAGATTGTTGAGCATATTTCGCGGCATTCTCTAGAAGGTTGCCAAACAGCTCGTAGAGATCACCCTCATCTGCACGGCATTCAAGATCCTCAGGTATCTCGATGGTGATGCGTAGTGATTTGCCACGATGCACCTTTTCCAAACTCTGTGCGATGCGTTGAGTGATGTGGTGAGGGCGACACAGAGCCCCAAATTGATCAGTTCCAGCAAGCGTAGCGCGTTGACGGTAGTAACGAATCATTCGGTCGATCTCATCGATTTGCTGATTGACCTCGGTATCGTCAGCTTTAAGTTGTGAGCGCATCAACGCAAGTGGCGTTTTAAGGCTGTGCGCCATATCACTCATTGCATGCCGAATACGTTCGTGACGGCGATGCATTTGCGCCAATAGAGCATTAATTTGTTGCGTCAGAGGCTTGAGTTCAGAGGCAACATCATCGCTGAGCATGTCGACATCTCCTTTCTCGAGAGCCTGTATATGGCCAGGAATTTCACTCAAAGGGCGCAGGCCCCAGCGTACGGCCATGATCAAGGTGATCAGTAGACCTAAACCGGTAAAGCTCAGCCATTGCCATAGGGTGGATCGAAAGGAAGCTTGTTCTGCTAAATGCGGTGCAATATCCATGCTAATCACAATCGAATAGATGTGTTCTTTGTTGGAAAAATCTTCCCAGGCGATGACTTGCTCGTAATGTGCTGAAAGGTCATCAATAGATAACTGCGTTTGACCGATCTTTAAGTCTGCGCTGGCGGTTAAGATTTCGTCTTGAATCGACACGGACCGCCAAATGACACGCTTGGGCAGTTCAATAATGCTGGCTTGATAGCCAGAGTCGAGCTGATTGAAGCGGGGGTCAGACGATTGCGTTGGCATGCTGAGTTCGCCCTGAGGGCCATCCTGAGCATCTGCAAGTAAGGTGTAGGCATGAGCTTCCAAACGTTGTGAAAGGGCAGTGTTACTAGCATTGATGTACGCACGATCCAGTGCATAAGCGGCGATACCTAAAAACGCGGCGAGCATCACGGCGCTAATAATCAGTAATCGACGGGTGATAGAAAGACGAATCATTCTCGGAAGCGATAGCCGCGTCCACGCAAAGTCTCTATCGGCTTTAATGAACCGTCAGGATCGAGTTTCTTTCGTAGGCGACCAATAAAGACCTCAAGCACATTGCTATCACGATCAAAGTCTTGATCGTAAATATGTTCGGTCAATTCTGTTTTTGAAATCACCTGACCTTGGTGCGACATTAAGTATTCAACGACCCGATATTCGTGACCCGTTAAGACGATTTCGTGCTCGTTATGCACAAGTCGTTGTTCTGCCGTATTTAAGCTATAGCCATTGATGCTGATTACCGGGGTGGCCTGGCCATGCGACCGGCGAAGTAAAGCGTTTAAGCGAGCGAGTAGCTCTTCGGTATGAAAAGGTTTGGTGAGATAGTCATCAGCACCAGCTTCAAGACCTTCAACTTTGTCTTGCCAGGCATCGCGTGCCGTCAAAATAAGAATAGGGAAGGTTTTGTCCGCAGATCGTAGTTGCTTGATCAGCTCCATGCCGGAGATATCCGGTAGACCTAAATCAATGACTGCCACATCCATTGGATATTCAGAGCCTAAGAAAAGCCCCTCGCGACCTGATTCGGTGGCGTCAACGCTGTAACCCGCTTTAACAAGATCAGCTTTAAGAGAAAGGCGAAGCTGCTCTTCGTCTTCGACTAATAGCAGGCGCATCTTAGCGGCGCCCCTTCATTCGGCGTCCGGTTTGCGCATCCATGTTGTAGCGACGAACTCGACCATCCTCAGAGAGGATGCGTAGTCGATGAACTTCCTGTCCATTCTCTCGAACGGTTTCAGCTGAAAGAACCCGACCGGGAACATCTTCACGTGCCTCAGAAATCGCATCATCAAGCGTTGCTCGACGCTCAGGTGCCGCCACTGTAGTTTGCATTAAGGCGAGACAGAGAATCGAACAACGAATGATGAACATATTATTTCCAGTGTGCGCGGTGTGGCGTTAAGTTAACCACGACTTTCATTTGATTGCCTGGGTCATAATCTAGGCGGGTACGGTAGATTCGACCGTTATAGCGGTATTTTACACGGTATCCGACCAGTTCATCGCGGGTTACGGTGCGTTCAATGGTGTGACAACGATCATGCGCTAGCGCACGTTTGGCTTCGCGATGATCAGTACCGATAGATGCGCCAAGTAGGGTGCCAGCAACAGTTGCCGCTGTTTTGCCATTGCCACTACCAATCTGGTTGCCAATCACACCACCAATGATCGCACCAATGATTGGGTCGGTTTTTGAGTTGTAGCTACGTTCATATGAATACTCATGATGACGACCACGATCGCTACAGACCTTTTCAGGAATAGTTGTCGTAATGGTTTCGTAGATAGGCTTGCTGCTGATAACAGTGGCTGTATCTGTAAAGTCATTGCCACGTTTGTGGTCACGATAACCGGCATTTACGGTGCCGATTAATGCCAAGCTTAAAACCGATGCGGTAAGGAATGTTTTGTTGAACATGAAAAAACCCTCGTAGAGTGAAAACCGAAAGCACCTTGGCTTTCATGGGTCTCACTCTAGTGAGGGTTAGCTGAATTCAAGCTGAACGAGTAAAAGCTCGTAAAATTTTAAAACAAAGCGCTATTGATCCAGAAGTGTGTCGCAATACTTGCGGCATAGCCTAGAGCAATCACTGGGGTCCATTTGAGGTGGCCAAAAAAGGTGTATTGACCACGTGCTTGACCCATCAAAGCTACGCCAGCGGCAGAGCCAATCGAAAGCAAAGAGCC
>VMDJ01000009.1 GCA_008080925.1 Gammaproteobacteria bacterium | reverse complement strand
CCAAATAAGCTGCGCTTCCAGCCACCAAAGCTGTGGAATGCCATGGGTACAGGGATCGGTACATTGACGCCAATCATGCCGACCTGCACGTTTTCAGTGAATTGACGGGCCGTATCGCCATCACGCGTAAAGATGGCGGTGCCATTACCAAACTCGTGATCATTAACTAGTTTTAGTGCTTCGTCATAGCTATCGACACGCACAACACACAGCACGGGGCCGAAGATTTCTTCTTCGTATACACGCATGCCAGGCTTCACGTTATCGAACAGGGTAGGACCAACAAAATAACCATTCTCATGACCGGTCACTTTGAAATTGCGTCCATCAACAACTAGCGTTGCGCCTTCGCTAACGCCTTGGTCGATGTAACTAATCACTTTATCTGCATGCTCGCGAGTCACTAGTGGACCCATGTGCGCTTCGTTAGCTTTATCAAGTCCATTGCCAACAACCATCTTGTCAATTTCGTCAGATAGATCTTTGACGAGCTTGTCAGCCACGTCATCACCCACGCAGACTGCAACAGAGATAGCCATGCAGCGTTCACCTGCTGAGCCGTAAGCGGCACCCATCAAAGAGTTAACGACTTGAGAAGGGTCTGCGTCTGGCATCACCACCATATGGTTCTTTGCGCCACCAAGCGCCTGAACACGCTTGCCGTGTGCGCTGGCTGTTGAGTAGATATATTCAGCAATAGGTGTCGAGCCAACAAAGCTTACACCTTGAATGCGCTCATCGGTGAGTAACACGTCAACAGACTCTTTATCACCGTTAACCACATTAAAGACACCATCCGGTAAGCCAGCTTCGGTTAGAAGTTCCGCTAAACGTAATGGAGTCGAAGGATCTTTTTCGGATGGTTTAAGGACGAAGGTATTGCCGCAAGCAATGGCGACTGGGAACATCCACATAGGCACCATCGCAGGGAAGTTAAATGGAGTGATGCCAGCAACAACACCCATTGGCATCATCATGCTGTAACTGTCGACACCGCGTCCGACGTTAAGACTGTGCTCACCTTTTAATAGATGAGGGATGCCGCATGCGAACTCAACCACCTCAAGGCCGCGGGTTAGCTCACCTTTGGCATCTGAAAATACTTTGCCGTGTTCGGAGGTAATCATCTCTGAAAGCTCGTCAGCATGCTTCTCAACCAGTTCTTTGAACTTGAACATGATGCGCGCTCGATTCAAGGGGGTGACTTTGCTCCAGCTCTCAAAGGCTTCTTGAGCATTGGCAATCGCTCCACGGGTTTCGTCAGCCGAAGATAGAGTTACTTTTGCTGATTGCTCCCCGGTTGCAGGGTTGAAAACCGTAGCAGTGCGTGAAGAGGCAGAGGCAGTGGCCTTGCCGCCAATATAGTTACCGAGAGTTGCCATGGGGTCCTCGAAGATGGTTAGAATCAAAACGCAAAGATTAGCCTAATTAATAACTACTGCTAGTAAAAAATAAACCCAATGTCTAAAAAAACTGGGGGTAAAAATTGATTTTTTAAGCTTTATTTAGAGATTTAATTATGGCGCGCCCGAGAGGATTCGAACCTCTGACCTTTGCCTCCGGAGGAAAAGGTTCTTTGAAAAAATATATCTAAATCAACTTTTTAAATTTGTTAAATAAGTAGTGTGTATGTTTTGTGAACTTACACATATTTGTTAAAAAGGTGATTGTAAGCTGAGAAGTTAACGTACTTGATTACCTGATCAGTAGTTTTTGAGTTACCACAAGGCCTCATTCATTAAGGTAGGCACGCAACCAAAGCTTACCGGCTCTGTTGGTGCATGAGTCTGACGTAGTTTCATGCCGATCCAGCCAAAGTCATATTCGAGCGGATAGGGTGGAATAAACTTGGCGGCATCCGTAGTGTTAAAGCCAAATCGACCGTAATAGTCTGGATCGCCATAGGTAAAAAGAAAATCCACACTTTGTTTGGTAAGCGTATCTATACCGGTTTTAATCAGTGATGTGCCAATGCCTGATCGTTGATGTTTAGGATGTACCGCTAAAGGAGCAAGCAAGAAACCTGTTATGTCACTCTCGATAGCGAGTTGTGTGAAGGCAATAAAGCCAACGACAGCACCATCTTGTTCAGCAACCAATGAATATGACTGAGAGGATCTTGCCTCTGAAGTTATCTGTTGAGCTACATTCGCAATTAATACATTTTCATCCTTCTCAAACGCGGCTAAACAAATCGCTTCAATCGCTTGAAGGTCGGTCTGAAGGGCAATACGTATGTTCATGGTTCTTTGATACTGTTACAAACTTACCCTAAAGAATACCGTGATAAATTGAGAATTTAGATCAGTAAAGAACCTCAAAGAGCATTATGAGGGGAGAGTGGTTTCTTTTTGCAAAAAAAACCGCAGATGAAACCAGAAATCAGCTGCGGCTAAAGCCAATCAAACCTCATGCATCTCTAAGGATGTATTAACAGTCTTTGAATGGCTTCCCCCTTGAGGAACGGTAGATCTAGTAAGTACTTAGAAACACAAGGTTAAAGCTAATGCACTTACCGTCACTAATTTCAGAGGGTTAAATGTGTTGCAGATGGTCTGCCGCGTTCAATAGCTATTTCAAATTGAACGGCTTGGTTGTCAGATAAGTTCTCAATGCCACTTTTTTGAAGTGCAGAGATATGAACAAACACATCACTAGTGCCGTCATTGGGTGAGATAAAGCCGAAGCCTTTAATTGAGTCAAAGAATTTAACTTTTCCAGAAATCATAAGAAATTAATCCGCTGTTAGGTATATCAACTCGTGAAATGACGAGTCGTAATCAAGAAATCGACAAGCTGAGGGTGTGCAGGACGCACAAAGACAGAGAGAGACTTAGAAATTATGATTACATATGAACACAAGCTCACTTAAATAGATACTACTCATTTAAATGATTCTTTAAGGGTGCTCCAAAACTAATTAGTTGGCTAGCTGCTTGACCCTTTTCCCAGGCGCGAAGAGCTAACAGATAGGTGTATATAGTCTTACAACTATGAGACTTATGTTAGCCGCACGCATCTGCCAGGGTGGTTAGAAAAAACTAGATAACGCCAGTAATCATGTTGCCAATGACGTAAAACTTTCCTGCAGTAATCGCAAGTAATGCGCCTGTATAGTTCTTTACGTTGCAAAACAGTCCATCATGATTTTGTATCCACATAGTCAAATTCAACCTTCATATCGGTTACGTAAGGGTCGCAGCCGGTATCTTCTAAACGCTGCTGCATCCACATCTCAAAACCATCCATATCTGGAAATTGTTGAACAATGTATTGACGTTCATTGGGTAAGTCACGAGTAATGGTCACTTTGACATCTGCTGATGCAGGCGTGATGAATATTATCAATCCGATCATCATCAGAGGGGTGGCACTTAAGGTTTTAATTGAGTCAAAGAATTTAACTTTTCCAGAAATCATAAGAAATTAATCCGCT
>VMDJ01000022.1 GCA_008080925.1 Gammaproteobacteria bacterium | reverse complement strand
CTCAGATGTATCAGAAAAACAATAGCTTAATGATAAAGGCGACTAGGGCGATGTTGAGTGTCCATCGAATCCAATTTTCACCCTTTGTGATAGTCGTTTGAGCTCCTAGATAACCACCAACAGCATTGCCCAGAGCGAGAGAGAGGCCAACAAACCATTCCAGCTGTAACTGACTTGCAAATACCGCTAAAGCCACAAAGGTGTAGATCAAGATGACAAACACCTTGTAAACATTCGTTAGAACAAGGTTCAGTCCCATTACACGGTGCAGGATAGGCATCAAAATAAAGCCAACACCAATCTGGATAAAACCACCCCAGAAGCCTGCACCAATCATCAAAATATGACCAAGCACTAGTCGCTGTGGCTCTTCGCCACCTTGTTTCTTGTCACCTTTGCCGAGGTTGCCTTTCCACATGATGATCATCATGCCGGCCATGATGATTGCCAGAACGCGGTTGAACCATTCACCATCGAGAGATACACCCACTTGTGCACCAAAGACTGCTCCTATCGAGGCAGCAACGGAGAGGGATAAGCTGAGCTTAAAATTATGGAAACCTTTTTTCGCAAACGTCACCACAGCGGTGATGTTTTGCAAAATGATCGCTAAACGGTTTGTGCCATTCGCCACAGGCCCCGGCATACCCATAAAGATCATGATGGGCACGGTGAGCATTGAGCCACCACCGGCTAAAACGTTCAGCCAACCAGCAACGATACCGACCAAGCTCAGTACAACGATTTCCCAGATTTCCATGAATCCCCCTGATTGATGGCTAACGTGATGTCAGACCATAGGAATGGGCAAAGAGAAGTTTAATCCTCGAGCGGCGTGGTCCGAGAATGAATGACTTTTTCCGGTGCGCGCTCAAGCTCACTTTGGTTTTGATTTAAGGCTTGCACGTATTCAGCAAAGCCGACTAAATCAACACGGGGGTAAGGAATGGTGATGCTCGAGGCGTCAAAGGCTTTCTTGATGTCTTCGAGTACTTCGAGTGTTGAGGCTTTAACGGTGCCTTGTTCAACCCAGAAACGCACCAAGATATTTACACCATATTCACCAAAGCTTTCGACACCAACCAAATAGCCTTCACTCGAGATTACCCGCTGAGAGTTATCAAGTACCTTTTCGATAACAGCTTTTGCGGTATCAAGGTCATCTTCGTAAGCGATTGACACGATGAGATCGAGGCGACGCTTATCGAATACCGAGTAATTAATCATGTTGGAGCCAAATACCGTGCTGTTAGGTAGCGTTACACGGCGGTTGTCGAAAGTTTTGACGGTCGTGGTAAATAGACCAATCTTTTCGACATAGCCTGCGATATCGCCCACTTCAATATGGTCGCCTTTGCGGAAGAGGTGATTGATTGCAATCAAAATGCCTGAAGCTAACGCGCTTAGTGAGTCTTTAAGCGCAAGACCAATGGCTAAGCCAATTGCACCGACAGCAGCGATAAGCGCAGAGGTATCTACACCTGCTGCACTGAGCACGCCAATAATAATGAAAGCGTAGATAAAGAGCTTAACTGAAGTTGCGAGGAAGTCAGTGACGATCTCATCCATCTTGAATTTGCGCTGCATCAGTGCAGCACGAGATTTGATAAAGCGGGGAAGTGCCCAGCTAAGTACCACCAAGATGCCGATGACGATACCGGTCTCACCTAAACGAATCAGAGTCTCTTGAGGGATGCTGTCGAAATTGAAACCAAACATGGGCTGATCTCTTGATGGGAAAAACAGTGACATAACTTTAGCACTTAAGGAATTCGAGGCGAAAAAAAACTGCACCACTCAAAAGTGGTGCAGTTTGGATTAGCGAGTGATCGCTAGGCTAAGATTTAGATCTTCTTAGATGCTGATACCATGCCTTCGCCGTTAACGGTCAAGGTCACTTCATCACCTGGGTTTAAACCTTCCAACGCTTTCTCGTCGTCTGCTTCATACTCAGTTTTTACTGAGTTTTCGATTAGGGTGATCTTGCCGGCGTCAGCATCCACGTCGTGGATTTTACCGGTGTGAGCAACATCTGCTGCTAAAGCAGAACCTGCAAACAACGCAGTAGCCAATACAAATGCAATTGAAGAACGTTTCATGATGTTTTCCTTTTGGAAAAGTGAGCCGAAGCTCGTGGTTGTTTTGATGTACTCATGGCAAGCGTCAGCGTTTCCATAAACACCGGAGGAGTGAACAACACAGACACTCGTACCGGGGTTGTTGTTGGCGTGGAATCGCATGCCAATGAATGGGGGTGGCGTCATCGTGATCAAGCGGCACAGTGCAGCGCCTGCTAAACGAGCAGAGTTAAGACTCGACATGAGAGAGCTCTTTTTACGCGCGAGTAGTCAGTCGAAGATCGACTGCGATGACGAAAGAAGTAACCGGTAAATGCTCAGAAATGTCAGATGGAAAAGCTGAGGCAACAGTCGCCAGAGCCGTCGTAGGGATGTTTACGAAGAGCGCGAAAGTCAGCAGATAAACCGAATAACGCTTGAGCACAGGGTACTCCTTAAAAAGCGCCACTAATGTACGTCCGCGCGAAAAAAACAGTCAATATTTTTTTGGGGCCGAATGAAAATATTTTTTAACTAGACACTACTTAGCTGAACCTCTAGGTTACAAGCAGGAGGCTGATAACAGATGCGCCTAGTAATCATTTCCTTATTTGCACTTTTTTTTTAGCTTGATCTTGGTGATCTCGGGTAATGCCTATCTACTGACCTTGATCGGTGTTCAACTGGGTCAACAAGGTATCGCACCGAGTGCCGTAGGCCTTGTGATGGTCTGTTACTCACTGGGTTTTGTGGTTGGTGCATTCTCGGCGCCGAAATTACTCATGCGTGTCGGACATATTCGTAGTTTCGCGGCATTAGCCGCACTTGCCGCGATGGCGTCTATTACTTATCCATTAGTTGATGCACTTTGGTTCTGGGGTGTTTTACGTGGACTAGGAGGCTTTTCGGTAGCGGCTCTTTTTGTAGCCATAGAAAGTTGGTTGAGTGCCGTTGCAACAAATGAAAATCGGGCACGTTTATTTTCGCTTTATCAAATTGCTGCTTACAGTGCCGCGGCAGGTGGTCAGTTAGTTTTGGAGCCCGGTTTAGCTGCAGGGCCAAATGTTGCGTATAGCTTGGCTGCATTGTTATTGATGGCTGCCGTGATTCCCTTATCAGTATCTCGTTTACAGTCACCGCCTTTAGAGCCAGCCGAGAGCGTAGGGCTAGCTTGGCTCTGGCGCATAACATCACTGGGTATCGTGACTGCTTTTATATCTGGCGTTTTGATCAGTGGTTTTTATGCCTTGGTGCCTTTGTACGCCACATTGACAGATATCGCGGTTGGCGATGTTGGTAACTTAATGTCGATCTCAATCTTCAGTGCCATGCTCTTAGCATGGCCAATTGGTTGGCTATGTGATCGCTTAGAACGTAGCCGAGTCCTAATG
>VMDJ01000054.1 GCA_008080925.1 Gammaproteobacteria bacterium | reverse complement strand
ATGGCGATCCCTTATTACCTTGTGGGGCAGATTCCAGAAGAGGGCACGCACTTGCGTAAAACGGCGTGTCACTTTGAAGACAACAGTATTGAGGTGCGCAAAGAGCATGTCGCTAAAGTGGATACTGCTTCTAACAGCTTAACGCTTGAGTCGGGTGATACGGTGAATTATGACCGCTTGCTGATCGCGACCGGTTCGCGCCCAATCCATTTGCCCATTCCCGGTGCTGATCTACCGGGCGTAGTGAACTGTTGGACGCTAGAAGACGCTCGTCAGATCGCCTCTGTGTGTAAGGCGGGTAATAAAGCGGTATTGATTGGTGCTGGCTTCATTGGCTGCATCATTCTTGAGGCATTGGCCCGCAGTGGCGTTGAGCTAACAGTAGTCGAAGCTGAGAATCGCATGGTGCCGCGCATGATGAATGATGCGGCAGGCGGTTTAATTAAAGATTGGTGTGAGCAGCAAGGTGTTGCGGTACGTACCTCAAGTCGAGTGAAGTCCATTAAAGTTGGCTCATCGGGCGGTTTCTTTAGCAAGTTATTTGGCGGCGGCTCGTCAAATGTAGATGGATTAACGGTTGAGCTCGAAAGCGGCGAGAAGATTGCAGCGGACATCGTAATCTCGGCGACCGGTGTAGAGCCGAATACGCATTTCCTCAAGGACTCAGGTATCAAGATTGATCACGGCATTGTGGTGAATGATCGTCTGCAAACAAACGTAGATAACGTGTATGCCGCAGGTGATGTCTGTCAGGGTTATGACTTCTCAACTGGCATGCAAACGGTTCAAGCTATTCAGCCAACGGCGACAGAACATGGTCGTGTTGCTGCAAGCAATATGGTTGGCCAGGATCTGGCACATATTGGCAGTGTGAATATGAACGTGCTCGATACCATGGGTTTGATCTCAAGCTCCTTTGGCATGTGGATGGGTGTCGATGGCGGCGAGTCTGCCGAGCTGAATCGTCCGGAAGCATTCCAATATATGAATCTTCAATTTAAAGATGATGTGATTGTGGGTGCCTCAAGCTTAGGTCTGACAAATCATGTGGGTGTGCTACGTGGCTTGATTCAATCTCGTACGCATTTGGGCGAGTGGAAGCAAAAGCTCATGGATGACCCAACGCGCATAATGGATGCCTTTGTGGCACTGAATATGTCGCCTTCACCGCGGGGCGCATTACACTAAGTGTTTTATGGCGCCCATAAGGCGCCAGTTTATTTCTCGTAGTAGATTGATGTCATAAATCGCCGAGAGTCCACATATGAAAGAACCTGAATTTGAAGTCCAACCTTCTTGTGCGGATGTCACCGTGCATAACTCGATCAGTGTTGCTGAGGCACGATCAGCGATTCAAAATCAAATTACGCCTTTGCGTGACCAAGAGACGGTTGCGATTCGCTCTGCATTGGGTCGTTATTTAGCATGTGATTGTCAGTCACGTTTAGATGTCCCTAGTCATACAAACTCTGCGATGGATGGCTATGCCTTGTTAGGTAGGGATCTTCCGTCAGAGGGTGTTAAAAGCTATGAGGTTATCGATACGGTTACTGCAGGCAATATCAGTCGTAAAACCGTAAAAGCCGGCCAATGTGTGCGTATCATGACTGGCGGCAGTATGCCGGCCGGAACTGATACCGTGGTGATGCAAGAGCAAGTGCAGGTGATGGATGATGGTTTGGTACGAATCGATGATCGTCATCGCGTGGGTCAAAACGTGCGTCACATTGGTGAAGATATCGCGAGAGATTCGGTCGTATTTAACGAGGGCCGAAAGCTCTCTGCAGCCGATGTGGGTGTTTTGGCATCGTTAGGTGTGGCTGAACTGCGGGTTAAGCGCCGTCCACGTGTGGCCTTCTTTTCAACTGGTGATGAACTTCGCTCGATGGGTGATCAGTTAGAAGAAGGGCAGGTATACGACAGTAATCGATATACCTTGTATTCGATGCTAACCACGGCGGGTGCTGAAGTGCTCGATATGGGTGTTATCAAGGATGATAAAGAGGCGCTTGAGGAGGCATTTGATAGCGCGAGCAAGATGGCTGATGTGGTGATTACCTCTGGCGGTGTATCGGTAGGTGAAGCGGATTACACCAAAGAAATTCTGGAGCGCTTAGGTAAAATGGATTTTTGGAGCTTGGCGATGAAGCCGGGTCGTCCACTGACATTTGGCAAAATAGGTAATGCGCTTTTCTTTGGTTTGCCTGGGAATCCGGTGGCGGTGATGTTGACCTATATGCAATTTGTTGAACCCGCTCTGCGCTATTTTTCATCAGGCGAGTGGCCAAAGTTATTACTACTTAAAGCACGATCTGAAGCCAAGTTAAAGAAGAAGCCTGGGCGTTTTGAATATGTGCGCGGCATCTTGTCGTATGACGACGAGGGCGACCTGACGGTGCGTCCATCGGGCACCCAAGGCTCAGGCGTTTTAACCTCGATGAGTCGATCAAACTGTTTGGTGCTATTAAATGAAGAGATCAATGTCGTTGAACCGGGTGATACGGTGACCGTGCAGCCTTACGATGTTGTCCTTTGATGCGTTGGTTGAGTGTTTTATTAAGGGCAGTTCACTTAGCGTTTGTGCTGGCGCTGGGAATAGTTCTCCATTCACCTGAATCACTAACTCATCAATATGAAATTATTGTTGCGACTGGATTGAGTGGCGTTGCGTTATTAGCAATGGAAATGTCGAACAAGTTGTTTTTTGCCGAACTGGCTGGCTTATCCATGATCTCTAAGTTGTGCATGATTGCCGCGATGGCAATCTGGATGGATCAAGCACTTGTTTTATATTGGTTGATTATCTTGTGGTCTGTATTTTTTGCACATGCGCCAAGAACATTTCGACATAAGCGGTGGAAATAAAAAAGGCGAGCATGTAGCTCGCCTTTTTTATGCTCGTGTCATTTAATTGTGAGCAACATGATCACTGGATGAAGGGAAAAAAAGCTGTTCACCATTGATCTTGTATTCAGCAATGGCATCACGACCTTCTTGGCTTGTGATCCAGTCGATAAATGCCTCCCCGGCAGCTTTTTTAACGTGGTTATGTTTGCTTGGGTTAACTAAGATGATGCCATATGGGTTAAACATGGGTGGATCGCCAGCAAAAACAATTTCTAGATCTTGGCGGTTTTTAAACGATAGCCATGTTCCTCTATCTGAAAGCGTGTACCCATTAAGGCCAGCTGTCAGATTTAATGTGGCGCCCATGCCTGAGCCTGATTCGCGATAGGCTTTCAATTCCTTGGGGTCAATATTTGTAGAGGCCCAATAACGCAGCTCAGCAGCATGTGTTCCGCTGTTGTCGCCGCGAGAAATAAACAGTGCATTGTTCCTCGCTAAGCGCTGCAGCGCATGGTGGAGATCGGTGGATGGCGTGAGGCCGGCAGGAGCAGTCGTTGGACCAAGCAGGACAAAGTCGGGAGACAGCACGGCTGGTCGAGGAAGGCCGAAGCCATCAG
>VMDJ01000012.1 GCA_008080925.1 Gammaproteobacteria bacterium | reverse complement strand
ACCGTTGGTAAAGATCGAGATGGGTTATTTGCCACCACGACTGCTATTCTTGATCAACTCGTCACAAACATTTTGGGGGCTCGCATCGGTCAAACCAGTGACGACATCTCAATGAACAGCTATTACATTCTTGAGGAGGATGGCAGCTTCATCTCAAAAGAACGTGAAGATGAAATCATTGAAGCGATTACCGAAGCGTTAAACCAAGCGACTCTGGATAAACCTGTCATTACCCGTCGCTTATCTCGCCAACAAAAAAGCTTTAATAAAGCGACTGAGATTTCTCACCAAATTAATAAGGTGACTCAAACGACTGAACTAACGGTTGTCACAAGCGATCGCCCAGGCCTGCTGTCGATCATCAGTAATACGTTCCGCCGTGAAGCTGTGCGCCTGCATGGTGCTCGCGTTGTCACCGAAGGAGCAATTGCGCGTGACACCTTCCTATTGTCTGACTACGAAGACAGACCACTCAATAACGGTGCGATAGAAAAGCTCACTGGCATATTAACGAGTGAGCTCGATAACTAAGGCTTTATCGCCTGAATAGCAGCGGAAACGACATAATCTTCGATAGCAAGGTTTGGCGCCCAATCGCGAATAAACTCCTTCGACTCATCCTTTGGCTCAATCAAGATCTGAGCAAAACCTGCCGCCTGCATCCACTGCTCCAAATCATCGATTAATGCCGCACCACCGACACAAGCTGAGATTAAAAACGGATCATTTTTCATCTCATCAGGCAAAGGCTGGGTCGCCACCACATCCGATACCGCAATGCGACCACCCGGCTTAAGCACACGGAAGATTTCCTCAAACACACGCGGCTTATGCGGCGATAGATTGATCACACAATTCGACATCACCACATCCGCCGTATTATCAGCGACAGGTAAGTTTTCTATCTCACCCAAACGAAACTCAACCTGAGCATAACGACCACGCACAGCATTCGTTCGAGCCTTACTCAACATATCTGGCGTCATATCAACACCAATCACTTTGCCAGACTCACCGACCTCATTAGCTGCGAGGAAACAATCGAAGCCACCCCCAGAACCTAAGTCGATAACCACCTCACCCTTTTGCAGAGCTGCAATGACCTTAGGGTTTCCACAACCTAAGCCCATATCCGCACCTTCTGGAACAGCGGCTAATTCTTCAACGGTATAGCCCAAGCGTGTCGAGATCAGTTGGTTAATCGCTTGATCATCAGAAACACCGCAGCAACTAGCTTCAACACCACAACACGCACCCTCGTTACTCGCGTTAGCCACTTGGGCATAGTTCTCCCGAATATTGACACGCAATAAATCGTTCGCGACTTCAATGGTTATCTTTTCGTTAGTCATTTCTTTTCTCGTTGAATGATTTCAATTGCATTGCCATCAGGGTCGCGGCAAAACAAGGCTGCACGACCACTCTTACTCCGACTGTATGTGACGCCATGCTGTTCAAGCTTCGCAACAACAACCTCTAGATCATCCGTCAGTAAAGCAACGTGTCTATCTCTACCACCATGCTCGGGCCGATCAATACCGGCTTCTGGATTTGGCAAGCGCAATAAATGAATCTGTTGCCCTGCCCCCATATCAAACCAAAGGCCATCAAAACCCATATCTGGGCGCGACTCATCGAGTGGCAATCCAAGAACATCAACATAAAAATGTTTAGCGCTCTCAAGATTGCTCGTTATCAAACTTGAATGATGTAAAGCCCAATTCATTCTGACTCCGGCTGAAAAAATACCGCGATCAAGCCGCCACCGAGCACCAGCGCACCACCGACCCACTCTTGCAGATCAATTTGCTCATTGGCTAGCCACCAAGCACTCACAGCGCCAACAACCACTTCGAACAGCATGATCACTGAAGAACGTTGTACCGGCATTTGACTGACGGCATACACCACAAAAAGCGTTGTTAGCAAAAATCCAAAAACACCTAAGGCAATCGCACCACCCCAAGCAATCGGCGACGAATCTGGCATAGGCTCATCCAACATAATAATCATGACCATAGAAATCATGACTACACCCAGCCATGTCGTCTGAGTCTTTAACATCGTACTGCAATGCTGCAATCGTCTCGTCATGACATTCGTCAGCGCAAACGCCATTCCCGCACTGAGTGCTAGCGCATCGCCTTTGCCAATCGGCGTACTCAGCATCGATTCATTCCAAAGCATCACTACCGCGCCAAGCAAACTCACACTCAAAGCGACTTTTGACACACCCGTTAGGTGCTCATTAAGCACCCAACGACCCAGTAAAATCGTCCATAGCGGCGAGAGGTAAAAAAAGACCATGACCCTAACCACTTCATTGGAAAGCACCGCCAACACGAACGCCACATTTGTCCAGCCAGCGGCAAAAAACAGAATCAGCAGGTATTTTCTATCCGCCTCGATCCGAGGTAATCGTGGAAGCCCTTTGAATAAACCAACCAGGACAAATACAGCGCCATAGCTAATCAGCGTCTGCCAGACCCCAGCCATGTTCATGGCCTCTAGCTGGCGAGAGGGATACCAAATCGCCCCCCAAAATGATGCAGCGGCTAATAACGCCAAGACAGGCAGCCATCCGTTAGCAGCAACTTTCATATATAATTAGCAACCTTTAATATAGTGGATCTTAGGAAAGCGACTTTTCTGGTCGATTTCAACCTCCGACTCCACCCAAATTCAGACTTCAGGAGCCCATGATGAGCGACATTCAATCCATCATCGTCGATGCCTTTGAGCACCGCGCTGATATCACTCCACGTAACGTTGATACTAATGTGCGTGATGCAGTTATGGAAGCGATCGACCAATTGGATCGTGGCGAAATTCGTGTGGCTGAAAAGCGTGATGGTCAATGGGTTGTTAACGAGTGGATTAAGAAAGCTGTTTTGCTCTCTTTCCGCATCAACGATAACGAATTCATTAAAGGCGGCTTCACCAACTATTACGACAAAGTACCTTCAAAGTACGCTGATATGAACTCTCGTGAGTTCCGTGAATCTGGCGTTCGTGTTGTACCACCTGCAACAGCGCGTCGTGGCTCATACATTGCACCGAGCACCGTATTAATGCCGTCTTACGTCAACATCGGCGCTTATGTTGACTCAGGCACCATGGTCGACACATGGGCAACTGTCGGTTCATGCGCACAAATTGGTAAAAATGTTCACCTTTCTGGTGGCGTAGGCATTGGTGGCGTACTTGAACCGCTGCAAGCAGCGCCCACCATCATTGAAGACAACTGCTTCATTGGCGCACGCTCAGAAGTGGTTGAAGGTGTCATCGTCGAAGAAGGCTCTGTCATCTCGATGGGTGTTTACATTGGTCAATCAACCCGCATCTACGATCGCGAAAATGATGAGATCCTTTACGGACGCGTACCTGCAGGCTCGGTTGTTGTATCAGGCAACCTTCCTTCAAAAGATGGCAAGTACAGCTTGTATTGCGCAGTGATTGTTAAGAAGGTCGATGC
>VMDJ01000143.1 GCA_008080925.1 Gammaproteobacteria bacterium | reverse complement strand
CAATAGATTGATGCCGCCAAAGATAACCGGCGTGAGCACCTGGCCCAACACACCCGCCACCAGCAAACCGACAATAATGAAAAAGCCAAATGGCTCGATTCGGGCATACAGACGAGCGATCGCTTGCGGCAAAATACCGGCCAAAACTCGACCGCCATCCAAAGGCAGAATTGGCAATAAATTCAATGCCATAAGAATCAAATTAATGAAAACACCTGCAACTGCCATCGCGGCAAGCGGCATCGTCATCCATTCTGGCATCGCAGGCATCTCTGTCGCTAACAGCGCCAAACTCCACAAAATAGCCATCAGAAGGTTTGCACCAGGACCTGCCAGCGCCACCCAAACCATATCGCGTCTCGGATTACGTAAATGTGCCATGTTAACGGGCACAGGCTTTGCCCAGCCAAACAAAAACCCCGTAAAAGCCATCATCAGCATGGGCAGCAAAATGGTGCCAAACCAGTCGATGTGACGAATTGGATTTAGCGTAATCCGTCCTAGTCGACGCGCGGTGCTATCGCCAAGTTTATCGGCAACCCAACCATGTGCTGCCTCGTGTAAGGTCACTGCAAAAATTAGTGGCAACACAATCGCCGCCATTTTTTGAACGAGCGTAAAACCTTCCATTAAGTTTTCTCAAACAAGGATACGTCACCCTTACCTTCGCGAATGACTTCAGGCTCATCATCTTCAAGTGAAATCACCGAAGTCGCTTCGTAACCACAATAGCCACCATCGATAATGCAATCGACGGCATGTCCAATGGTGTCACGCATGTCATACGGATCCATCATAGGTGCTTCGTCACCAGGCAAAATCAAGGTGGTACTCATCAATGGCTCACCTAATTCTTCACACAGCGCTAGCGCAATTTTGTTATCCGGAATACGTATCCCAATGGTCTTACGTTTGGCATGCATCAAACGCTTTGGGACTAGCTTTGTTGCGGTCAAAATAAAGGTGTAAGGACCTGGCGTTAAATTCTTGATCCAACGATGCGCCTGATTACCCAATTTGGTGTAAGCCGATAATTCACTCAAGCTTCGTCCCACTAGGGTGAAATTATGACGGTCATCTACGCGACGGATTTCTCTCAAACGATCCATCGCATGCTTATCTCCAATGTGGCAACCCAATGCATAGCTGGAATCGGTTGGATAGATAATCACACCGCCCTGACGAACAATATCGACAGCTTGTTTTATGAGTCGGTGTTGTGGGTTATCAGGATGAATCTGGAAGAACTGCGACATAAACCATCAATGCCAATCGTGCCAAACTGGCTTTAAGCCCTGGGGAATAGGTGCTAACTGGCCAAGATTCACCCAAGGGTTTTCTGGCCCATGAAAATCGGAACCGGCAGACGCCAATAAATCAAAATCACGTGCATGCTGCGCCATGGTGTTCACATCATCTTTGCTATGACTACCTGAACAAACCTCAAAGCCTTCACCACCGAGTTCTTTAAAGTCCGCAATCAATTGCCGAAGTTTGGTGCGCGTCATGTCATAACGTGCCGGATGCGCAATGATGGCTCGGCCACCCGCTTCCCGAATCCACTTCACCACATCGCCAAGCTCAGCCCAAGCCCCTGGCACAAAACCCGGCTTACCGCCGACCAGAAACTTCTTAAAAACAGCACCGACGGTATCAGCATGACCAGCTGCGACTAAAGCACGTGCAAAATGCACTCGCCCGATCAAGCGACCGTTTGAATAAGCCTTCGCTTTTTCGTACATGTCTGGATAGCCCGCCTTTTCTAATCGTCGACCAATCTCTTCGGCACGCCACTGACGAAACTCCATGAGTTTTTTGATGCCCGCTTGAATCGGCTCACTATTCTCATCAATACCTAAGCCGACAATGTGTACCGTACGATTATCCCAGGTTACTGAAAGCTCAATCCCCGGGATAAATTCCATGCCTAACTGAGTAGCTGTATCACGCGCTTCAGCGATACCGGCGGTCGTATCATGGTCCGTCAGCGCCATCACATTCACACCTGCGGCATGCGCATGCTGCATCAGCTCCGCAGGCGATAAAGTGCCATCTGAAGCAGTCGAATGTGCATGAAGATCGTAGATTAGGGACATAGCCAAATTCTACCTGAGAGCGAGACCCAAAGCTCGGTAAAGTCGCAGCAAAAACCTTGGTTTCATGCGACCATTAGGGCATGAAAATGCTTACTGATTTGTTGCCTGTTATCGCCTTTGTGGTGATTTATCAGCTGTACGACATCTATATCGCCACAGCAGCACTGATGGTGCTACTGATCGCTCAAATTGCCTTCTTCAAGCTCACCGGCAAACCCGTGGAAAAAATGCACTGGATTACCCTCTGGCTTGTTCTGTTCTTTGGCACCCTGACCCTAGTTTTACATGACCCTGTTTTCATCATGTGGAAACCAACAGTGATCAATTGGGCCTTTGCAGCGGCATTGTTATTTAGCCATTGGTTTATGAAGCGTGGCTTAATCGCTCGGATGCTCGATGCTGTGGCCAGCTTCCCCGAACTTATTATCCAACGCCTCACTTATGCATGGACATTCTTCCTCATTAGTTTGGGTGCTCTAAATCTCTATGTTGCTTTTAATTTCGATGAGGCAACCTGGGTTAACTTTAAACTTTTTGGCCTAATGGGCTTAACGCTAGTCTTTGCTCTTGGGCAAGGCCTTTACTTAGCGCGCCACATGCCGGAAAACCAACAATCTTAAATGTAAGGATCACTCATGTTATTTGCTATTGTTAGCCAAGACGTTGAAAACAGCTTGCCACTGCGGAAACAAGCGCGCCCAGCTCACATCGCTCGTCTAGAAGCACTTAAAGAAGAAGGCCGCCTTGTACTTGCCGGCCCAAATCCAGCCATAGAAAGTAATGATCCAGGTGAAGCAGGCTTTACCGGCAGCGTTGTTATCGCTGAATTTAACTCGCTAGCCGATGCGCAAAGCTGGGCTGATGCTGACCCTTATATTGATGCCGGTGTATACGCAAGCGTGAGCGTCAAACCCTTTAAGAAGGTACTTCCATGAAGCTACGCACCCTATTCGCCGCCATTTTTTTAACCAGCTCTGCCTTAGCTGAAGAGCCCAAAGTTATTGTTGAAGTTGATAACTTTAATCTCAACACCATGCACTTCGCTTACTTTGCCGCCAAACAAACACCCGATGGCGAGCCTACGGCAGAACAACAAATCAAACTGCTTAACGAATTGGTTAATACGTTCATTTTATCTAACTCGGCAGAGGGACAAGCATTAGCTCAACAGCCTGATCTTGCAGCAGCGATTGATGTGTCGCGCGCACGCTTGATCACCCAGGCATTAATTGAAAACACGCTAGAGAACTCACCTGTCACCGATGATGAGATCAACGCGGTTTACGATGAAAAATACGCTGGCAAAACCAAACAAGAATTCAAAGCTCGTCACATCTTGGTAAAAACTGAAGATGAAGCTAAAGCCTTAATCAAACAACTTGATGGTGGTGCTGACTTTGCTCAACTCGCAAAGGA
>VMDJ01000106.1 GCA_008080925.1 Gammaproteobacteria bacterium | reverse complement strand
GTGCAATGTCAGTCGCACGCATGATGTCGTTAGACGCACCCGTCGTCACCGAGTTGTCACCAAAGATAATCGCCTCAGCAATACGACCACCAAACAAACTGGAGATCTGGCTCTCGAGATGTTCTTTGCTATGGCTGTAACGGTCTTCTTCTGGCAAGAACATAGTTACACCTAAAGCACGGCCACGAGGAATGATCGACACTTTGTAAACCGGATCATGCGATGGCACTTTCAAACCAACGATCGCGTGACCTGCTTCGTGATAAGCCGTTAAACGCTTCTCGTCCTCTTTCATTGCCATCGACCGGCGCTCAGCACCCATCATGATCTTGTCTTTGGCTTTCTCCATGTCATCCATGTCGACCAAGCGCTTGTCCGCACGAGCAGCGAACAACGCCGCCTCGTTAACCAAGTTCGCAAGATCAGCACCAGAGAAACCTGGCGTACCGCGCGCAATAACTGATGCATTCACATCATCTGCCATTGGCACTTTACGCAAATGCACTTTCAGGATTTGTTCGCGACCCAAGATGTCTGGCAAGCCAACAACCACCTGACGGTCAAAACGACCGGGGCGCAACAACGCAGGGTCAAGTACGTCTGGGCGGTTAGTTGCCGCAATCACGATGACGCCTTCGTTGCCTTCGAAACCATCCATCTCAACCAGCAATTGGTTCAAGGTCTGCTCACGCTCGTCGTGACCGCCACCTAGACCTGCGCCACGATGACGACCGACTGCATCGATCTCGTCGATGAAAATAATGCATGGCGCATGCTTTTTAGCTTGTTCGAACATATCGCGCACACGAGATGCACCAACACCCACAAACATTTCAACGAAGTCAGAACCTGAAATGGTGAAGAAAGGCACCTTGGCTTCACCTGCAATCGCACGCGCTAAAAGGGTTTTACCGGTACCCGGAGGACCAACCATCAAAACCCCTTTTGGAATCTTGCCGCCCAGTTTTTGGAACTTGCTTGGGTCCTTTAAGAAGTCGACCAACTCTTTAACTTCTTCTTTGGCTTCTTCACAGCCAGCAACGTCAGCAAAGTTCACCTTCACCTGATCTTCGGTCAGCATGCGCGCCTTGCTTTTACCAAAAGACATTGCGCCGCGACCGCCGCCGCCACCTTGCATCTGGCGCATAAAGAAGATCCAGAGTGCAATCAATACAAAGAGTGGGAACCAGTTAATCAGTATCTGCCACAGAACCGATGGCTCTTCTGGCTTTTTAACTTTGAACTCGACATTGTTCTTGAGCAGGTCACTGACCAACCAAATATCATGTGGCGCGGTTGTTTCGAAACGCGCACCTGAATAGGTCGAACCGGTAATGATGGTCGAGCGACCCATTTCGGTCAGCGTCACATCCTTAACGTTGTTTGACTTAACTTCCTCAACAAACTTCGAATATGACAACTCAGGCATGTTCGAACGAGGTGAATTGAAGCTATTGAATACCGTCATCAGAACGACCGCGATGATCACCCAAAGTACGATATTTTTTGTCATGTCATTCACAAGCTTTTCCTCTGCCACCTCTACCACCGGGCGGCTTTTACTTCTAATAACTGTAAGCTACTACGCTTTAAAGTTCCCTGCTACCAAATAAACCTCACGGCTTTTAGGGCGAGATGCCTTAGGCTTTCGTGTCACAAGCTTGCCAAAGCTTTGTTTTACATCACGAAAATACTCATCAAAGCCCTCCCCCTGGAAAACTTTGGTCACATATCCACCATCCGGACGAAGCACCTGTCGACAAAAATCGAGGGCGAGTTCGCACAGATACATAGCCCGAGGCTGATCTACAGCAGTCATACCACTTACATTGGGGGCCATATCCGAAATAACAAGGTCTACCTGCCGGCCATCAAGCACATCTAATAGCTGGTTAAGCACCCCTTCCTCACGGAAATCACCCTGAATGAAGGGAACATCATGAATCGGCGTGATCTCAAGCAAATCAAGGCCGATCACGACGCCTTTTTCGCCGACTAGGTTTTTCGCCACCTGGAGCCAACCGCCCGGCGCAGCGCCTAAATCCACAATAACCTGACCTGGCTTGATCATTTTGTCGCGCTCTTGTAACTCCAGCAGCTTATAAGCCGCACGAGACCGATAACCGTCCTTTTGGGAACGCTTCACATACTCGTCATTCACATGACGCTGCATCCACTGGTGACTACTTTTTGATCTAGCCATGCTGAAAAATCATTTTTTATTTAAAAATCACAGCGTTAATCGCAATTTTGCTATCAACGATGCCTACAAATCGTTATATTACGCGCCTTTTTACACCAAGGCCGAATCAATGCCACTGTCTAACGCCCAAACCCGCCATCTACGCAGCCTTGCGCATCACCTCAAACCTGTCGTTTGGGTAGGTCAGCACGGCCTGAGAGATAGTGTGATGGATGAAATTACACTCGCGTTAGACACTCACGAGCTGATCAAAGTCAAAATTGCTGCCGAGAAGGAAGAGCGCTTAGACACTATTGCTAAGATCACGGAAAGCACTGGCGCCGAGCTGATTCAACACATTGGGCAGATAGCGATTCTTTTCCGTCGCAACACTAAGAAGCCAAAAGTAGCACTACCTTCAGCCTAAATCCTAAACGTAGCGAACTTCTAAAATCTCGAACTCATGGGTGCCGCCTGGCACTTCCATAACAACCTCATCACCCTCTTCTTTGCCAATCAAAGCACGGGCAACAGGCGAAGAAACCGAAATCTTGTTGACCTTGATATCCGCCTCATCAACACCAACGATCTGATAGGTCTTTTCTTCGTCTGTATTGATATCTAACAAAACGACCGTTGAGCCGAACACAACTTTGCCATTGGCATTTAGCGTGGTGACATCAATGATTTGCGCGTGCGATAACTTTGCTTCGATATCTTTAATGCGGCCTTCGATAAAACCTTGCTGTTCACGCGCTGCATGATATTCAGCGTTTTCTTTCAAGTCGCCGTGCTCGCGCGCTTCAGAAATTGCAGCGATTACTGCGGGGCGTTTAACTTGTTTTAGCTCACTTAACTCAGCACGAAGTTTTTCCGCACCAGCGAGTGTCATTGGATGCTTATCCATGGCTTATTCCTTTATGACTGCAGCGAACGCAGGCTATTAACAGTGACTTCATCAGGGTGACGCAGCGCCATCACCGCGGCCTCTGCACCGTTGATTGTAGTGAAGTAACTGACTTTGTGCTGTGAAGCAGAGGCGCGAATAGAACGTGAATCGAGAATCGCCTGCTTACCTTCTGTAGTGTTCATGATGATAGAGAACTCATTGTTCTTAATCATATCGACAACATGTGGACGACCTTCCGCTACCTTGTTGACGATCTCACACTCAATACCCGCCGCTTTCAATTCACGCGCTGTACCACGGGTTGCCGAAATCTCAAATCCTAGCTCTTTTAGGTCCTTAGCGACTTGAACAGCACGTTGACGATCCAGTTCGCGAACGGAAATCAAGGCTTTGCCAGAACGTGGCAAACACGGACTACCGCCGT
>VMDJ01000027.1 GCA_008080925.1 Gammaproteobacteria bacterium | reverse complement strand
GTGAGGTATACCTAATTGAAGAACCAATGGCAGCAGCGATTGGCGCAGGTCTTCCAGTGGATGAAGCTCAAGGCTCTATGGTTCTGGATATCGGTGGCGGCACCTCTGAAGTGGCCATTATTTCTTTGAACGGCATTGTTTATTCCGCATCCGTGCGCATTGGTGGTGACAAGTTCGACGAAGCCATCATTAACTACGTGCGTCGTAGCTATGGCACCCTGATCGGTGAAGCAACCGCTGAGCGCATCAAAAAGAAAATTGGTTCTGCTTACCCGCTCGATGAAGTATTGGAGCTTGAAGTTAAAGGTCGCAACCTTGCAGAAGGTATTCCACGTAGCTTCACTTTGAATTCAAACGAAATCCTCGAAGCACTCAGCGAGCCATTAGCAGGCATCGTTGATGCAGTGAAGAAAGCTCTTGAACAAACCCCACCAGAGCTCGGCGCTGACGTTGCAGAACGCGGCATCGTGTTAACCGGTGGTGGCGCCCTACTTCGCGATCTTGATCGTTTGCTCGAAGATCAAACCGGCTTGCCAGTGATCGTTGCAGAAGATCCATTGACTTGCGTAGCTCGTGGTGGCGGTCGTGCACTTGAGTTAATCGACGAAAGCGGTAACGACTCTTTCACAGTCGACTAATTTCTTAAGGTTGTCTTACAGGAGATAAACCATTAAGCCCATTTTTGCACAGGGTCCATCACAGCCAATCCGACTAGTGATGGCTCTGATTGCATCGTTGGTTTTGATGGTGATGGATTTTCGCTTTCAACAACTCCAGTACTTAAGAAACAGCCTCACTGTTGCCCTTCATCCACTGTACCTAATTGCCGATTTTCCCAAAACTGCAAGTAGCTGGTTGAGTGATACCGCAAGCACTCGTGAACAATTGCAAAGCAGTAATGAGTTATTAAAGAAAGAAAATCTTCGCTTACTTGCAAGAGTACAAAAGTTTGAGTCACTTCAAGCAGAGAATACGCGTTTACGTAATCTTCTTGATGCTTCATTAAAAGTGGATGACCGCTTTTTGATCGCAGAGATCACTTCGGTTGATCTCGACCCTTATCGGCAACAAGTCATGATCAACAAAGGCTCTGCATCCGGTGTATTTGTTGGTCAAGCCGTCCTGGATGCCGATGCTGTGATGGGCCAGGTCATCCAGGTCACACCCTTAAGCGCAACCGTGCTTCTGATCAGTGACGCCACCCACTCTATTCCAATTGAGATTGTTAGAACGGGTGAAAGAAGCATCGCGATTGGCACGGGCAGAATTGACTCACTCGAGTTACCCCACCTCCCCGCTCAGAGTGACATTGAAGTAGGTGACGTGTTAGTGACCTCAGGTTTGGGCGGCAAGTTCCCCGCTGGTTACCCAGTTGCGAATATCAGCTCGATTAATCGCGATACCAATTCAGGCTTTGCTCACGTTAGTGCGACGCCGACTGCTTATTTAGAACGTAGCCGACAAGTCTTATTAGTTTGGCATAACGATCAGACCGCAGCGAGCAACTAATATGGCGCAAGATCAGAATCGTATTGGGGTTGTTTGGCTGAGTTTATTGGCGGCACTGCTTTTAACTATCGTGCCGATTCCGTCGGCCATTGAAATCTATCGACCTCAATGGCTAGCGCTGTTTTTGATTTACTGGACTATTGCGCTACCTGAACGCATAAGTGTTGGTCACGGCTTTCTGTTTGGGCTTCTATTAGATGTTCTTACAGGAACAACCATGGGTGAAAATGCACTCAGTCTGTCGCTAATCACTTTTGTTGCCTACCAAGCGCATAAACGATTACGGATTTCCCCATACTTCCAACAAGCACTTTCAGTATTGGCGCTTTTGTTTATCCAAAAAATTGTCAGCTTCCTTGTGCTGGGAATGACTTTAGGCATGACAACAGCGACTAGCTATTGGATCTCGCCATTTATTGGCACTCTCCTTTGGCCATCCATCTTTTTCATCCTACGCAAAACACGACGCCGCATGCGAGTGCGCTAATCCACTGACATGCGCATCAGTAACCACTACCAAGAACAACGTCAGTTTTTTAGTCGAGCTGTTATCGCGGCCGGCGTTGTGTTTATTGCCTTATGCGTCATCGCGGTCCGCTTGTATCAACTTCAAGTTATAGAGCATTCGCATTTCAAAACACTTTCGCAAGATAACCGATTAAAACTTGAGCCCATACCACCTGTTCGAGGCTTAATCTATGACCGTAAGGGGCGCTTACTTGCCAATAATAGACCTGCTTACAATCTTGAAATCATTCCTGAGCAAGTGCCAAATCTTGATCAAACCATTGATCAGCTCTCTCAATTAATTACATTATCCGAACGCGATATCGATCGCTTCCATTCTTTACGCAAGCGCTCCCGCCGCTTTGAAAGCTTACCGATTCGCGTCAACCTCTCTGATGAAGATGCTGCAAAATTTTCAGTAGAGTCACATCGTTTCCCTGGCGTAGGAATACGTGCCAATCTTTTACGCGAGTATCCCTACGGCGATATCTCAGCTCATGTACTAGGTTACGTTGGCCGAATTAGTCTTAAGGATCTTGAAAAGCTGGATGAGGCAAATTATTCCGGCACCTCACACGTCGGCAAGATTGGTCTCGAGCGCTCTTATGAAGACACTCTGCACGGCACCGTAGGAAACCAACAAGTTGAAGTGAACTCGGTTGGTCGTATTGCGCGCGTTGTTAACCAAGAGGCACCCGTTAATGGCCAAGATATTCACCTACATCTCGATATTGATCTGCAAAAGATCGCAATGGAGTCTCTCGGAGAATTTAACGGTGCTGTGATTGCAATGGACGTGGTTGATGGTGGCATTCTCGCGATGGCCAGCAACCCAAGCTTTGATCCCAATCTTTTTGTTGAGGGCATCAGCACCAAGGACTACAGCGCATTACAACAAAATGAGAATCGGCCACTTTATGATCGCGCACTCAAGGGGGTCTACCCACCTGGCTCAACTGTAAAACCCTTTGTTGGCCTTGCCGGTTTAGAAACAGGTAGCATTCATTATCACGACAATATTTACTGCCCAGGTCACTTCAAATTACCCAATCATTCACACAAGTATCGTGACTGGAAAAAAACCGGCCATGGCGCCATGGATCTTAAAGGGGCGATCACACAATCATGTGATGTGTATTACTACAAACTCGCTTCAGATATGGGCGTCGATTCGCTGAGCAAATATCTTGAGCAATTTGGCTTTGGCGAAAAAACGGGTATTGATTTGATCGGCGAAGCGAGTGGCATTTTGCCTTCGCGAGATTGGAAGCGTGCTGCCCGCAATCAGCCTTGGTATGCCGGCGAAACGGTGATTATGGGTATCGGGCAAGGCTATTTCTTAACCTCACCTCTTCAGCTGGCAACAGCGACAGCGGCATTTGCAAACAATGGTGACCGATTGACACCACGCTTAGTGAAATATACATCCGACATCAACCACGCTGGCGCGCAAGCTATTGATACTGAACATCACCCCGTTAGCGTGACGAATAAGCGCAACTGGACAGAAGTGCATGATGCAATGGTGAATGTCACCGAAGGAAA
>VMDJ01000080.1 GCA_008080925.1 Gammaproteobacteria bacterium | reverse complement strand
TTTGCATCTGCATAAACTGCTTCAGCATGCGATTGACGTCTTGCACCTGAGTGCCAGAACCTGCAGCAATACGCTTTTTACGCGACCCCTTGATAACTCCAGGAAATTCACGCTCCTGCGGTGTCATCGAATTAATGATGGCAATGGTGCGATTGGTCTCTTTATCACCAACCTGCGCTTTGACCGCATCTGGAATTTGCCCCATACCTGGCAGCTTATCCATCAAGCCAGACATGCCACCCATATTTTGCATTTGTTCCATCTGCTCTTTGAAATCCGCCAAGGTGAAGTCTTTACCTTTTTGTAATTTCTTTGCGAGCTTCTCAGCCTTATCGTGATCAACCTTTTGTGTGACCTCTTCGACCAAGCTCAGTACGTCACCCATGCCCAAAATACGCGAAGCAACACGATCAGGATGGAAGGCTTCTAGCGCAGTTGTTTTCTCACCAACACCTAAGAACTTAATTGGCTTACCGGTAATTTGACGGATTGATAAGGCCGCACCACCACGTGCATCACCATCTGTTTTCGTCAGAATCACACCGGTGAGTGGTAGCGCTTCATCAAAGGCTTTGGCGGTATTCGCTGCGTCCTGACCGGTCATCGCATCAACAACGAACAGTGTCTCCACTGGGTTGATCGATGCATGCAGCGCTTTGATCTCTTGCATCATTTCGCCATCGACGTGCAAACGGCCCGCCGTATCCACCAGCAGCACATCGCAGAACGAACGTTTTGCAGCATCTAGCGCTTCTTTCGCAATCGCGTTCGGCTTTTGCATGATGTTCGACGGATGGAAATCAACGCCGACTTCGTTAGCCAAGGTTTGCAGCTGATCAATCGCGGCAGGACGATAAACGTCACAGCTCACCACCATGACCTTTTTGTTATGTCGCTCTTTTAATAGGCGTGCAAGCTTACCCACACTGGTGGTTTTACCCGAACCTTGCAGGCCCGCCATCATCACCACAGCCGGCGGTTGCGCATTCAGGTTAAGGCCTTCATTAGCCTCACCCATCACCGTAACCAGCTCGTCATTAACGATCTTTACTAGGGCCTGACCTGGCGTCAGGCTCTTCATTACCGCCTCACCGAGCGCCTTTTCTTTAACTTGATCGACAAACGCCTTAACCACTGGCAGCGCAACGTCTGCCTCGAGAAGCGCCATGCGCACTTCACGCATCGTGTCTTTGATGTTGTCTTCGGTAATACGACCCTGGCCGCGCAATTTCTGCAGCGCACCACCTAAACGGTCAGACAGATTCTGAAACATAGATCAGCTCGAGAAGTTCTTGAGAATGTGGCCATTATAACGGTTCAAGGCAGCACCTGCTGTGCTCGCGTACCCACAGCCGATATGCGATTATTCCCGCTCATGGATAACCATCTTTTATCGCTGCTGAGTATTGCGCTCTACCTGCTCGCAGGCGCTAGCCTGGGAATGCGATTGTTTGCCACTCAGCATGCACTGACCCCACAGAGAAGTCTGGCGTTTAGCTTCGCGGCAATCGCAGCACTTTTACATTCCTGGGTGTTAGTTGCGGCAATGGACACCGCTGCCGGCATCAACTTCAACATCTCCAATGCTGTATCGCTAACCACCTTCGTGATTGCTGTATTGCTGATTATTTCAGCCATCAGTAAGCCAATTGATAATCTGGGCATTGTGATCATGCCGCTGGCGGGATTTACACTCTGGCTTCAAATGAGCTACCCGAGTGAACATTTACTCAACACTAATGCGAGCTGGGCACTGCGACTCCATGTGGTTACATCCATGTTGGCTTATGCCATTTTGACCCTTGCCGCAGTTCAAGCATTGCTGCTATCGATTCAAGATAATCATTTGCGTAAGCATCACCCAGGCGGCTTTATTCGCTTACTACCCCCTCTACAAACTATGGAAGCGCTGCTCTTTGAGATGATTGGTGTGGGCTTCGTGTTGCTGTGCTTAGCCCTAAGTTTTGGCTTTATCTATCTCGACGATATGTTTGCGCAAAAAGTGGCACACAAAACGATCTTGTCGATTATCGCGTGGGTTGTTTTTGCCACCTTATTGGCAGGACGCTATCGCTTTGGCTGGCGTGGTCGCACTGCGATTAATTGGACAATCAGTGGATTTGTGATTTTGATGTTGGCTTACTTCGGCAGCAAAGTGGTACTCGAGCTACTTCTCGGCTATTAGGCAATCTCTGTAACTCGATAGCCTTTCGGGGCTTCAGCATCACGAACGATATCCACCATACCTGGGGTAAATTCTCCGCAAGTCCGATCAGCAAAGAAACGCTTCAAACTAACTTCTACGGTTGGGAAAGCAAGCTCTCCCCAAGGAATTTCATTCTCGCTGAATAGGCGCACATCTAGGCTTTCTTCACCAGCTGAAAAATCAAGATCGATCAATTGCGCTCTAAACAGCATATAGACTTGATTAATTAAAGGCAGATTGACCGTCATGTAAAGCTCATCAATCTCAACGCGCGCATTGGCTTCTTCAAGAGTCTCACGCATAGCACCAGCATGGGTTGATTCGCCGTTTTCCATGAAGCCCGCCGGTACTGTCCACAAGCCATAGCGTGGCTCGATCGCTCGCTTACACAACAGCACCTTATCTTCCCAAACAGGAATGCAGCCGGTCACGATCTTGGGGTTTTGGTAATGAATCTCACCGCAGGTAATACACACATGACGTTCACGGTTATCGCCCAAAGGGACCTTCAGCTCTAACTGTGAGCCACATGCCATACAAAATTTCATCGTCATGGCTTTATTTTAGCCTGTGTGAGAGAACATCGGGCGACTAAGACAGTATGGTTTTCTCAGTCATCCGCCATTCAACCCTCTTAGTTACGATGCTCGAAGTAATTCTCGCCCATTCTCAGAGCGCGCTTGTTAGACTTCAAAAAAATATAAGAGATCAACCTATGGACATCAAAAGCTTCCACCATAATTCAAAAGCCAAGACAGGCGTATTGATCGTCAACCTTGGCACCCCGGATGCACCTGATACCAAATCGGTACGTCGGTATTTAAAAGAATTCTTGTGGGACCCACGCGTAGTTGAAGTGCCTCGCCCTATCTGGTGGTTTGTACTTAACTTCATCATCCTCAATACACGTCCACGCAAATCAGCAAAGGCGTATCAAAAAGTATGGACCGAAGACGGCTCACCTTTGATGAGCATTTCAAAAGAACAAACCGCTGCAATCAGCGAATCACTTAACGCTGCTTATGGCGATGAAGTGGTGATTGATCTTGCAATGCGCTATGGCTCGCCATCGATCGGCTCTGTGCTTAAAAGCATGCAAGAGCGTGGCGTACGTGAATTACTTGTTGTTCCGATGTATCCGCAGTACTCAGCAACCACCACAGCATCCATCTTTGATGAGGTTACCGACCAACTCAAAAAATGGCGCTGGTTACCAGAACTGCGTTTTATCAATCACTACCATGACAATCCTGACTACATAGAAGCACTGGCTAACAGTGTTGAAAGTTGGCGTGCAGAACATGGGGGTTCGGACAAACTGCTCATGTCATTTCATGGTGTACCTGAAGAGTACTTCCATAAAGGCGACCC
>VMDJ01000038.1 GCA_008080925.1 Gammaproteobacteria bacterium | reverse complement strand
ACTGATCAGCTAATGAGGATAAGTATATAAGTATTTTCTAATATGTCAATACTTAAGTCTTACTTTTTTCAATTCAGGCGTTTTTTCAGTCCCAATGCCCATCATATATAGGTATACAGGTTCCTAAATCCAAAGGATGCCGCGGGATTGTGGAGCCAAAAGCCCCAATTTTGCGGTGTCCAATGCTGAAGAAGTAGGGAGAAAAATCGATGAGTAAACCTTTCGATCTTTTAATCGTTGGTGGCGGTATTTCAGGCACGGCATTGCTGTATCTAGCCTCGAAATACAGTGATATCAAGCATATTGGCATGCTGGAGAAGTACGCCGCATCTGCGCGTGTGAACTCACTCCATAGCAACAATTCACAGACCCTTCATTGTGGTGATATCGAGACCAATTACACCCTCGAGAAGGCTCAAAAGGTGAAGCGCGCGGCGCGTATGGTGGAGCGTTTTGCCACCGCGCAGCCCGATATCGATCATTTGATTTTCAAATATCCAAAGATGGTTTTAGGTGTAGGTGCGACAGAATGCCAGCGCCTGCGTGAGCGATTTGAGGTGTTTTCACCGCATTTTCCCAATATGCGTCTGTTAGAGCTCAAAGATATTGCGCGCATTGAGCCAGCAGTGGCCTATTCAAAAGGCACTCTGCGTCAGGATGAAGTCGTGGCCTTGGGTTCAGAGGACGAATACACCGCTGTGAATTTTGAGGCGTTATCCCGTTCTTTCATCCGTCAGGCGAAAAAAGCTGAAGGTAAAGAGGTTGAGGTGCACTTCAACCAGCAAGTGGTAAAGATCAAAAAACAAGATGATGGCATGTATCGCGTGACAACCGAAGATACGAGCTACCTGACGCGTACCTTGGTGGCGTGTGCTGGCGGTCATAGCTTGCGCATGGCCCATCAAATGGGCTTTGGACGTCATTTCTCGGTGCTGCCCGTCGCGGGAAGTTATTACTTCACCCCACAAGTACTCAACGGCAAGGTGTACACCGTTCAAAACGATAAGCTGCCGTTTGCCGCCATCCACGGCGACCCAGATGTGATGGTGCCTGGTAAAACCCGTTGGGGACCGACGGCGTTGGTATTACCTGTACTTGAGCGTTACAACTGGCAGACCATGAAAGACTTTTTCCGTGTGTTTAAGTTCGATATCAAGGTATGGAATGTGTTGTACGACCTGCTCAAGGTGACTGACATTCGTAACTACATGGCGAAGAACTTCCTGTTTGAGATCCCTTTCTTACGAAAGAGCTTGTTCTTAAAAGATGCGCGCAAGATCGTGCCGGACATGGCCTACAAAGATCTGACGTTTGCGAGCAAAGTTGGTGGTGTCCGTCCGCAGTTGATCGATAAGAACAACCGTAAATTGTTGATGGGTGAATCAAAGATCAGTACCGGCGAGGGCTTGATTTTTAATGTGACGCCATCGCCTGGCGCGACAACTTGTCTAGAAAATGCAGAAATCGATTTGCGCACCGTTGTGAAGTTATTGGGAGCAAACTTTGATGAAGAGGGTTTTGCGCGCGATTTGCTCGATGATGGTCCAACTAATGATGAAAATGCGACGTCGCGTATGCTTAACGCAAGCTGACGTTTGACCAAGACTTTTCAGTCGCAATAAAAACCAACCCGCGTAGCCTATGCTTTAGGCTTCGCGGGTTTTTATTGGAACGTCTCTGATGAGTAAGGCAATTTTTTGGTGCAGAAACGATCTTCGTTTACGCGATAACCCAGGGCTTAGCTATGCCTTACGTCACCATGATGAGGTCGCTGTTGTTTACATTGATGAAGCAGATCTTTCGTCACCGAGCGCATCTGACTGGTGGCGGTTTGAAGCCCTGACCGACTTCGCTGAACAGCTTGATGGAAAGTTGATCTATCGGTACGGCAACGCCAAAGAATTGCTGCCTCTTTTGCTGGATGAGCTATCGGCTGATGCTGTTTATTGGAATCGTTGTTACGAGCCAAAAGCCATGGCGCGTGATGCCGAACTCAAACAACAGTTAAAAGATAGCGGTACTACGGTGGCAAGTTTCCCGGGTAACTTATTAGTCGAGCCATGGGAAGTGTTGAAAGGAGATGAAACACCTTACCGTGTATTCACGCCTTTCTATAAAGCGGCGCTTAAACAAGGGTTTGCCGAACCGTATGACAATGTTGAATCAGCATCGTTAAGTCAGTTGATGGTTGCGAAGTCGGAGTTACAGCAGGTCAAAGCTAAAGCGCAGCGTCCATGGATGTCGATGTTGGCTGAGCATTGGTCAATCAGTACTCAATCGATGGATCAACGCATTGATGGTTTTTTATCGCAAGCGATTGATGGTTATGGTGAGTTACGTAATGTACCTGCCGTTGATGGTTGTTCACGTCTATCGCCTTATCTGCATTTTGGACAAGTCAGTCCGCGTGAGATTGTTGCAAGAGCCGGCGCGAAACATTTAACCGGTTCGTTTATTCGTGAGTTGGCATGGCGTGAGTTTTCACATTATGTGGTGATTCACTGGATAAATAATGCTGATCAAATCATGGCATGGCAAAAGGGTTTAACCGGTATACCCATGGTTGATGCCGGTATGCGCGAGCTCTGGCAGACAGGCTATATGCATAACCGGGTGCGAATGATCGTTGCATCATTGCTGACAAAACACATGATGGTTGATTGGCGTGAAGGTGCAAAGTGGTTCATGGATACCTTGGTTGACGCTGATGTCGCGCAGAACAGTTTAAGTTGGCAATGGACTGCGGGTAGCGGTGTTGATGCAGCGCCTTACTTCCGCATTTTTAATCCTGTCACACAGGGTGAGAAGTTTGATCCCAAAGGTGACTATGTGCGACGTTGGGTGCCTGAGTTGGCGGAGCTACCTGATAAGTGGATTCATCAGCCATGGGCTGCGCCAGAAGAGATCTGTCGACTAGTGAAATTTGTTCCGGGTAAAGACTATCCCTTGCCGATTGTTGATTTGAAGTCGGGGCGGGAGCGTGCATTGAGCGTCTGGGAAACCATTAAGGGCGCAGCAGCTTAAATCCTAAAGACAAATTTGCTCGATTCGCCTATAAAGACAAGATGAGTCAGAAGACCTTTGATTACATTATTGTCGGTGCAGGTACGGCTGGTTGTTTGCTCGCTAATCGCTTAAGTCTGAACCCAGACAAGTCGGTGTTATTGATTGAAGCGGGTGGTAAGGATAACTACCACTGGATTCATATACCGGTCGGCTATCTCTACTGTATTGGTAATCAACGCACTGACTGGATGTACCAAACCGAACCTGATGCAGGTTTGAATGGCCGGCAATTGCGTTATCCCCGTGGCAAGGTGCTCGGCGGTTGTTCGAGTATTAATGCGATGTTGTATCTGCGTGGCCAATCTCGAGATTATGAGCACTGGGCAGACATAACGGGCGATGAGCAATGGCGTTGGACAAACGTCGAGAGTTATTTCACCGCACATGAAGATCACCATTCAGGTGTTAAAGCGCATCATGCAAGTAAAGTGGCTGGTACGGATTTTCTTCATCATGAATCAAGTCGCTATGCCCAGTTGTTTAAGCAACATAAAGCGGGTGGTGAATGGCGAGTGGAACGCCAGCGATTACGTTGGGATATTTTG
>VMDJ01000002.1 GCA_008080925.1 Gammaproteobacteria bacterium | reverse complement strand
TTGGATGACATGGTTATCCCAGAGGCAAAAGCGAAGATTCTCGCGGCAGCAGAAAAAGAAGTTAAAGATATTCAGAACCAATACTCATCAGGTCTTGTAACCAATGGTGAGCGTTACAACAAGGTTGTCGATATCTGGTCTCACACCAACGACCAAATTGCTCGCGCAATGATGGAGAAGTTGGGTAAAGAGGAAGTCGTTAACAAAGACGGCGAGAAAGAAGAGCAAGACTCTTTCAACTCTATTTATATGATGGCTGACTCAGGTGCTCGTGGTAGTGCCGCTCAGATTCGTCAGCTAGCAGGTATGCGTGGTTTGATGGCGAAGCCAGACGGCTCAATCATCGAAACGCCAATCACCGCGAACTTCCGTGAAGGCTTGAACGTACTTCAGTACTTCATTTCAACTCACGGTGCGCGTAAAGGTTTGGCGGATACCGCACTGAAGACCGCAAACTCTGGTTACTTGACCCGTCGTTTGGTTGACGTTGCACAAGACTTGGTTATCACTGAAGACGATTGTGGTACCGAAGAAGGCTTGTTGATGCAGCCAATCATCGAGGGTGGTGACGTTGTTGAGCCATTGCGTGAGCGTATCTTGGGTCGTGTAACTGCACAGGCAGTGACTGCACCTAACTCAGATGAGGTAGTTGTTGAGGCAGGCGTATTGCTTGATGAGAGCAATGTTGATGCGCTGGAAGCAGCGGGCGTTGACCAAGTGATCGTACGTTCTGCAATCACTTGTAAAACCCGTCAAGGTATCTGTTCTAAGTGTTACGGCCGTGATCTGGCACGTGGCCATCAGGTGAACAAAGGCGAGGCTGTTGGTGTTATCGCAGCGCAGTCAATCGGTGAGCCTGGTACTCAGTTGACCATGCGTACCTTCCACATCGGTGGTGCGGCATCGCGTGCGGCAGCAGTTAACAGCATCGAGCCTAAGAACTCAGGTACTGTAAAACTGTTCAACATCAAAACAATCGAAAACGCAGCGGGCAAGCTGGTTGCGGTATCGCGTTCTGGTGAGGTGATCATCGTTGATGACATCGGCCGTGAGCGTGAGCGTTACAAGTTGCCATACGGTGCGGAACTGCAAGTACGTGACGGTGATGCGGCGAACGGTGGCCAAGTTGTGGCTAACTGGGATCCACACACTCACCCAATCATCACTGAGATGGCGGGTACTTTGCGCTTCATCGACTTCATTGAAGGCGTGACTGTTCAGAAGCAAACCGATGACATCACTGGTTTGTCTTCAATCGTAGTCATCGATGCGAAGCAACGTCCAAGCGCAGGTAAAGATTTGCGTCCAATGATCAAGTTGGTTGATGCAAAGGGCAACGACGTCAACATCGCAGGCACTAACTTGCCAGCGAACTACTTCTTGCCAGGCGGTGCGTTGGTTAACGTAACGGACGGTGCAGATGTAAATGTTGGTGACGTACTGGCACGTATCCCTCAAGAATCCTCTAAGACCCGTGACATCACCGGTGGTCTACCTCGCGTTGCGGACTTGTTCGAAGCGCGTAAGCCAAAAGAGCCTGCGATTTTGGCAGAAGAGACCGGTACGGTTAGCTTCGGTAAAGACACCAAAGGTAAGCAGCGTTTGATCATCACCAACTCTGAAGGTGAGCAGAACGAATTGCTGATTCCTAAGTGGCGTCACGTTAACGTGTTCGAAGGTGAACACGTAGAGCGTGGTGAAGTGATCGCCGATGGCGAGTTGAGCCCACATGACATCCTGCGTTTGCGTGGTGTTACCGATTTGGCGGAATACTTGGTTAAAGAGATCCAAGACGTTTACCGTCTGCAAGGTGTAGGCATCAACGACAAGCACATCGAGGTCATCATCCGTCAGATGTTGCGTAAGGTTGAGATCACCAACGGTGGTGAAACGACCTTCTTGCGCGGTGAGACAGCTGAGCGTGCACGCGTTCTGGAAGCGAATGAAAAAGCGACCGAAGAGAACAAGCACACCGCTCAGTGGGAACCTATGTTGCTGGGTATTACCAAAGCATCGTTGGCGACCGAGTCGTTCATTTCGGCGGCATCTTTCCAAGAAACCACGCGTGTATTGACCGAGGCAGCAGTTCGCGGCTCGAAAGATACCCTGAATGGCTTGAAGGAAAACGTCATCGTGGGTCGTTTGATCCCTGCGGGTACCGGTATGGCGTACCACAAGGAACGTAAAGAACAGCGTTGGATCGAGGTTGATGGTCCTGTTGAGATGGCTACCGCGGAAGTGGAAGAGGCAATCGCAGCAGCATTGAACACCTCTGACGACGAGTAATTTTCCCTGCTAGGCCAGTTGGTTGTTGACAGTCAGCTGGCCGAAGCATAGAATTCGCCCTCTTTTGAACGGGTCGACCTACGTCGACCTGTTTTTTCTGCGAGCTAAGTTCGCGTAAAGATTAATAAAATTTGGGTTTTCGCGGGTTTTCGCACTGCTCAAATTAACTATGGCCCGAAAATGGGTCGATAACGGAAATAAGTACATGGCGACAATTAACCAATTAGTACGCAAGCCACGTCAGCGTAAGCCTGAAAAGAGCAATGTGCCGGCGTTGGAAGCATGCCCACAAAAGCGTGGCGTATGTACTCGTGTGTACACCACAACCCCTAAAAAGCCTAACTCTGCACTACGTAAAGTAGCGCGTGTTCGTTTGACCAACGGTTTTGAAGTTTCTTCATACATCGGTGGTGAAGGTCACAACCTTCAAGAGCACAGCGTTGTTTTGATCCGTGGTGGTCGTGTTAAGGACTTACCAGGTGTTCGTTACCACGTTGTACGTGGTGCGTTGGATACCTCGGGTGTTGATAAGCGTCGTCAGGGTCGTTCTAAGTATGGTGCGAAGCGTCCTAAGGGCTAATCGTTCCAATTTAACAATTTACTAGTATCTCCGGCTATGTGCCGAGACACGAGAGAAGAGAAAAATGCCAAGAAGAAGAGTTGCCGCCAAGCGTGAAATCCTGCCTGATCCTAAGTTCGGATCGCTGGTTCTCGCTAAGTTCATCAACATGGTTATGGTTGATGGTAAGAAGTCAGTTGCAGAGCGCATTTTGTATGGCGCACTCGGCATGGCTCAAGAGAAGCGTGGCGCTGACCCAATGGAGCTGTTGGAAACTGCGTTGGAAAACGTACGCCCATTGGTTGAGGTAAAAGGTCGCCGCGTTGGTGGTGCGACTTATCAGGTTCCAGTTGAAGTTCGTCCAGCGCGCCGTAATGCGTTGGCAATGCGTTGGTTGATTGAAGCTGCACGTAAGCGTAGCGAAAAGACCATGGCTGCTCGCTTAGCGGGTGAGTTGATGGACGCATCAGAACAGAAAGGCAGCGCAGTTAAGAAGAAGGAAGACACGCACCGCATGGCGGAAGCGAACAAGGCCTTCTCTCATTTCCGCTGGTAAGAATTTTGTGCTCGCTTTAATGCGGGCACAGTTATTTGAGGTGTAAACGTGGCGCGCAGTACGCCCATCGAACGTTATCGCAACATCGGCATCATGGCTCACATCGATGCGGGTAAGACGACAACAACCGAACGTGTACTGTACTACACCGGTGTTTCTCACAAGATTGGTGAGGTTCACGACGGCGCTGCAACCATGGACTGGATGGAGCAGG
>VMDJ01000124.1 GCA_008080925.1 Gammaproteobacteria bacterium | reverse complement strand
GGTGATCGGTTGATCAATAGATGCTTGATCTAAGCTTTGGTGATCAATGTTGATGCCCACACCAATTACCGCCATGGCGCCTGCATTCGCCTCACCACTGACTTCAATCAGAATGCCGCCAAGCTTCTTATCTTCAGCATATAAATCATTCGGCCATTTGAGTTGAGGTGTTTTAAGGCCTGCTGACTTAAGCACCTCAGCGATCACAATACCGGTAGCTAAACTTAGGCCCGCTAATTGATGAATGGGTAAAGCGAAACGATAGGCTAATGAAAAATAAAGATTACTGCCGTAGGGTGACTGCCATACCCGACCACGGCGACCACGACCTGCTGACTGATGCTCAGCCAACCATGATGCAGATTTTGTTGTCATTTCTGCAAGCGCCTGTTGCGCCATGGCATTAGTTGATTCGGTTGATGCCACTAAAGTGAATACATCTGGCCAATCAAGCTGTTGCTCTACAACCGCGGCCTCAATCTTTGATGAATCCAAAAGCTCAATTGGGCGTCGTAGACGATAACCTCGTCCGCTCACGGCATCGACAGTGAGACCGGTGACTTGGCGTAGTTTATCAACCTGCTTCCAGACTGCGCTGCGCGTACACCCCATCACTTCAGCAAGTGCTTCACCTGAATGAAACTTGCCGTCTGATAAGAGAGATAGCAGCTGCTGCATTAGGTTATTGGCTAGATGCTAGCCAAGCCTCACGACGCGTTTTTACTGCATCATCTAATTGATCGTCTGCAATCCAGTACACATCAATAGTGTTCGCTGAACCTTCTTCGATGCGGATCTTTGTGGTGTGTAATAGATCACGGCGGAAATAGGTCACTTCGACTTCGGCACCCACGCCATGGCGTTCTAACAACCCTAAAATGTTATCGCAGGTGAGCTTTTCATCATTCATCGCGATCAATAGGTCATTGGCACTTAAGCCTGCACGATACGCCATGCTATCTTTTTCAACATACGTTAACGGCACACCATGATCGGCTTGCGACCAACGCGCACCTAAACGAATCACAGATTTCGTTTTATCTTTTGGTGTTGGCAAACAACGGCCCGTATCACTGGTCTTGCCGGTTGTGCGGCGAATTAATCCAACGCCGACTTTGGCAAACCAATCATCTAGCGGCAGCTCAGCTGTGCCGTAGATGTACTGCTCAAAGAATTCGTGTGGCGAAGTTCCCGCAACATTTTCGATGACTGATTCAAAGGCATCCTCTGGCACACCT
The DNA here is from genome assembly GCA_008080925.1 of Gammaproteobacteria bacterium. Taxonomy (GTDB): domain Bacteria; phylum Pseudomonadota; class Gammaproteobacteria; order Chromatiales; family Chromatiaceae; genus VMDJ01. The sequence goes on along the minus strand of VMDJ01000124.1, from coordinate 2,400 downwards.
TTTTCATCACGACCATAGTGTTGCCATAGATAGCGCATCACATCATCGAGTGTTTTTTGCTCTTGCGTAACATCACGAATCCACATATCCAAACCAAAGGAAACCAAACCACCTTTGTTGTAATAACTGACAATAACGTTTGGCGCATTCGCATCTTGTAGATAGAACTTAGTCCACGCATCAAAGCTCGACTCGGCAACTGATTGACGCTCACGGCCACGCGTACGACTTAGGCGCGTCATCGCTGATGCCAACATGGTTAGATAATCGTTTCGCTCAATGGCACCACAACGCACGATGCCGAGCTCATCGTAGTAAGAGGTAATCCCTTCAAAGGCCCACAGCAATTGGGTATGCGCTTCTGATAACAAGTCAGACTGCTGTAACACCTCGGGCTTAATGCGCTTTACATTCCATAAGTGGAAATATTCATGACTGCACAGCGCAATAAAATTCCGGTAGCCATCTGATTGCGCTTTCAGTGCTTTAGTTGGTAGGTCTGAACGCTTCGAGATCAAACTGGTGCAGTGTTTATGCTCCAATCCACCGAAGCCTTCGCCAATCGCTAAGGTCATAAACAGATAACGATCAGTAGGTAACTCGCCAAACATCGCCACATGCTCTGCACAGGCTTTTTGTACATCGGTACAAATTCTATCGAGATCAATCTGATCTGCATCGGTGAATGCCATCTCGTGTGGCACACCATTTACCTCAAAGGTACCTGACTGCTGCTCACCAATTTCAACAGGGTTATCAATCAGCTCTTCATAATTAGCTGCAAGATAATCACCAAAGCCACGGTCATCGACTTTTTGTTCAGGCAATGTGGTGCTGACATTCCAATGCGCCGCTTTGATGCGCGAAATCGTTAGAGCATGTGGTTCGTCTTTTTTTGATGCCACTCGCAGAAAAACAGCAGGGCCATTGAAGTAACCGCGGGTGCTATCAAGAAACGCCGTACGCACGGAAAGATCAAAGGCATAAACGCGATATGTGACGGTAATTTCACCCTGAGCATTCAGTAACCAACGCTGCTTATCTAATTTTTTGAGGGCAACAACTTGTCCTTTCTCATCTACCGCTTTCAAGTCATGTAGATGTTGCGCAAAGTTGCGCACCATGTAGCTGCCAGGAATCCATGAGGGCAATTCCAAACATTCATCACCCTTCGCAACAAACGTTAAGCTAACGCCAAATTCATGTGCGGCTGGGTCGGAACATTCAATCTGATATTTCATGAGTTATTGTCCAGCGGTCGAGCAATCAATCCGCTTGTAGATAAAGTGACTTCATAGCTTTGATTATCGCGCATTGGCAGATAAACGCTCGCACCATAAGCAGCATCAACACCCGGCAAACGTTTCACCAGTTGCTCTAGCTCATCCCAACGCCAACTTGTATTCGCTGAGAGATCGATGGTTGTCGGCATTAGGGCTTGTGCTGACGTGATTTCAGTATAACGAGACCCCAATCGCTCCAATCGATAAAGTGTGTGTTGCCCCATACTATTTGCAAGCGCTGTGAACTTAATAATCTTGGCATCAAGCTCCCACTCATCACCTAACAGGGTGTATGTATGTAACTTGCCATTCTGTTCGGTTAGACGGACGTAATACTGTTGAGGTGACAACTGTTTAAAGCTCAACACAGCGACTGGCTCTTCAAGTGTCAGGCGATGAAAGCCCCATAAGCTCATTACTGTAACGACGGACAAAATACCAACAGGTAAAAATAAGAGTGCCGTACGTTTGAAAAGCCATTTAAACATGACGATATTGTAACCACCTGAGGTTGACTTATCTTACGAGCAAGAAAAAACCCCGACCGCGTTAGCGATCGGGGTTTTTGATTAAAGCCTGGCAGTGACCTACTCTCACATGGGATCTCCCACACTACCATCGGCGATACACTGTTTCACTTCTGAGTTCGGGATGGGATCAGGTGGTTCCAATGCTCTATTGCCGCCAGGCAAACTGTTCGAAATATCGCCATAAAGCGCTATTTCATATTTGGTTTAATTTTCAAAGGCGTACATGTCATGTTGTAACACGACACCCAAAATCTTTGGGTGTTATATGGTCAAGCCTCTCGAGCAATTAGTACAAGTTAGCTTCATACATTACTGCACTTCCACACCTTGCCTATCAACGTTGTAGTCTTCAACGGCTCTACAGGAACTTACGTTCAGTGAGAATTTATCTTGGAAGGGGCTTCCCGCTTAGATGCTTTCAGCGGTTATCCTGTCCGAACATAGCTACCCGGCAATGCCACTGGCGTGACAACCGGAACACCAGAGGTTCGTCCACTCCGGTCCTCTCGTACTAGGAGCAGCTTCCCTCAATTCTCCAACGCCCACGGCAGATAGGGACCGAACTGTCTCACGACGTTCTAAACCCA
>VMDJ01000167.1 GCA_008080925.1 Gammaproteobacteria bacterium | reverse complement strand
AAGCCCGAGGACGTTCAACAATTGCGAGATTCGGGCTTTGATGCGGTTCAAATCGATGTCAGCGATCGCCAAAGTATCGATGCCGGGGTGGCAGAAACACTAAAACTCACCAACGGGAAGCTCTACGGACTTTTCAACAATGGAGCTTACGGCCAACCTGGTGCGGTAGAGGATCTCAGCTGGGATGCCCTTGAGACACAACTTCGCACTAACCTGCTCGGTTGGCATGAACTGACACGCCAAGTCATCCCGATCATGCGACGTGAAAGTGAAGGTCGCATCATTCATAACAGCTCAGTGTTGGGCTTTGTCGCTATGCCCTACCGCGGCGCTTATAACTGCTCTAAGTTTGCCCTCGAAGGTCTTACCGATACCCTACGTCTGGAACTACATGGCACGGGCATTCAAGTGAGCTTGTTAGAGCCTGGCCCAATCCGCAGCCGCTTCCGCGATAACGCAAAAAAAGCCTTTGAGCGTTTTATCAATCCTATCGGCAGCCCACATCAAGCAAACTATCAAGCGATGGCGGCGCGCCTTGAGAAAGAAGGTGATGCTGCACCTTTCACACTCGATCCAGAAGCTGTCGTGAAGAGCGTTCTCCATGCACTAACAGCGGAAAACGCCAAACCACGTTATCGAGTGACCTTCCCCACACACCTGTTTTGGTGGTTGAAACGTATACTCAGCACAAAAGCCATGGATCGCATTTTGCGCAAAGCCTCAGGGGATGGTGCGCGTTAATCGTGAGTGATGTTTTTACAGTTTGTCTCGCGAACCTTAAACGACACCAATAGCGCAAAGGCAGCAAAGATTACTGAGGCCCATAGCGCATTAGCATAATCAGCCCATGCATAAATGCGTACCGCACCATCCATTACCCCATTCCATGTTTGATCGATAATCCAACCAAACAAAGGCTGCATGATAGCGGCACCTAAAAACACACCGGTATTCACAAGTGCCACCGCCATGCCCGCGCTCGTGGGAACACATACCTCTTTAACAGCCGCATAGCCCACCACAAAACCACTGGCCGAGAAGCCCAAGAACGCAAACACGAGATACGCTGACCAACCTGGTGCCCATGGCAAATACAACAGACTCAACCAAGCTAAGGTTGAGATAAAAGCTGCACTCACGACAAAGGGCTTTCGGTACCCAGAGCGGTCAGAGGCCCAACCCATTAGCAACACACCGAGTGCAAACCCAATCAAGCTGACCGTGGTGTAATTAGAAGCATCTGCTCGACTCAAGCCATGCACATCACGCAACAACGGAATGCCCCAAAGCCCAACAAAGGCAAACATATTTCCGGTCACGCCCATATTGACCCAAAAGCCTGGCCACGCAGAACGATTGGTGAACACTGCCATGAAAGCTTTCCATGCACTCACAGCTGAAGGAGCATGTGGCGCAAGACCTTCCATCTCTCGCACCGAACTAAAACCCGACTTCTCAGGAGAATTTCGAACGAGGATCCATGTAAGAAGTGACAGACCGATCGACAGCACACCGATACCGATAAACACTTCACGCCAGGTGAAAAAGCCAAGCAGCCAAACCAATGGAGCGGCAGCGAGTATCGAACCCACATTACCTAATAAAATGGTTAAACCGCTGATCTTTCCGTATTCACGCTCACTAAACCAAACGGCATTTGAGCGCATCAAACCAACAAAGATCACTGATACACCCAAGCCAACCAAGAAGCGACCTACTGATGCGACATCAAAGGTTTCAGCCATGCCTAACATGATGGAACCACCGCCCGCGACCAAACCGCCCAAGCTGACACTAATGCGCGGGCCTAAAGTGTCCGCCAGAACGCCTGAAGGGATCTGCATAGCCGTGTAGATGAAGTAATACATTGCCGCCAGACTACCGAGCGCAGCTGCACTGGTGCCAAAAGCTGCCATCAAATCGCTTGCAACTGCACCGGGCACCATTCGATGAAAAAACACCAACATGTATGACAACACCAAGATGCCAAAGATGGTCCAACGCGTACGCTGAAAGCCTGCGGGATACTGTATCGCCATGGTATTTCCTTCGATTATCGTTGCGCGACCTTAGACCATCGAGAGTAACAATGCATCAAGACTCTGTTTTAACAGCAGCATATGTCTGTGCAAAATAATTCTCTAAGAATTGATCAAACGACTCTGAGTCTTGATTGCTCAGTGCAGCAAAGTCCTCATGTGACTTTGCAATCAGCTGATCAAATTGAGCTCGACGCTCATCTGAAATATCACGCTCAAGCAAGAAACGCTGGTGCTTTTTCGATAGACGTTGCGCAAAGCCGTAGAAGCTCTCAGCATTATCTTCCATCTCTGTCAGCATGCGTGCGGAAGGTGTCAACTGAGGACGGATGATCTTACCGATTTGTTCATCCAATGCGTCTTCATAGTTACTGCCGCCATTGACCTTGTCGAGTAATTCACAGATTGGGTACATCTGTGAAAGCAACTGGTGACCCCATTCTTGCAAACTCACTGACTCACCTTGTCGACGCAATTGAATATTAGGCTCACGACCTCGGTGCGCAACTGCAAGCAGGTTTTCATTCAACTCACGATTCTCTGATTCATCAATCGACGGGCTATCGCTGAGCATACACATCAACAGCCACGCCTCGAGGAAACGCAGCTGCACTTCATCCACACCCAGAGGGTGATAGGCATTCACGTCCAACGAGCGAAGCTCAATATAATTAACACCAGAGTCTAATAACGCGACTGCCGGGCTTTGTAATCGCTTTAAGGCAGGCTTTGGTCGCACCTGACTGTAGTATTCGTTTTCAATCTGAAGAATATTGGCATTGAGTTGTCGGTATTCACCCTCTTCAGACACGCCAAGGCGTTGCCATGGTTCAGCGGGTGTTGTTATCGCTCGCAATAAGGACTGCGCATAAGACTCAACCGAATTGTAGTCCGCACGAATACCCAAACCTTCCTCTTTACTGTTCTGGTAACCAATGTCACCCATACGTAATGACGTAGCATACGGCTCAAAGTAGGTCGCATCATCAAACTTAGGCAGATGCGAAACACCATTCGGGAAGAAGGATTTACACACCGCAGGTGAGGCACCAAAGAGATAAGGAATTAACCAACCACCGCGTAGCACATTACGCACCAAGCGCATGTAATAGGTATCGCGACACTCTTCAGGCGAGTCATATTTACCTAAGGCTTTTGAAAATTCTGGCCAAAAGGCTTCTGGCAATGACCAGTTAAAGTGCACGCCAGCAATCACCTGCATGACACGGCCATAACGTAGCCCCAAGCCCTCGCGGTAAACATGTTTCATCTTGCCGATGTTGGAATCACCATACTCTGCAATTGGAATATTGTGATCACCGTAAAGCACACAGGGCATGCTAGTAGCCCATAACAATTCTTTCTGGAGCGACTGATAGGCATAGCTTTGCAGGTCTGCCAAATAATCTAGCGCATCACCCACATCACTGAAGGCAGGCGTAATAAATTCAGCGAGCGCTTCAGAATAATCTGTTGTCAGAATAGTATTCGTTAAGGGGTGCCCCCATGTATGGGGATGATTCGTCAGCGCAATACCCCCTTTATCTGACACACGAAGACTTTCTTTCTCTAAGCCAATGCGCGTGCCCTTGAGTAACTCAGGAGA
>VMDJ01000149.1 GCA_008080925.1 Gammaproteobacteria bacterium | reverse complement strand
GTCAGATTGAAGCTAAGACCAGCATTGAGATCGAGGCCTTTGTGCATGGCGCCCTCTGTGTAAGTTACAGCGGCCAATGTTTTTCCAGTGAAGCATGGGGCGGACGCTCGGCAAACCGAGGCCAATGTGCACAAGCCTGTCGCCTACCTTATGGCTTATTAGTTGATGGCAAAATCCAGCAGCAAGGTGACATGAATTACCTGCTGTCACCGCAAGACCTCATGGCATTAGGACAGGTGCCACAACTCATAGAAGCCGGTGTAAGTTGCTTCAAAATCGAAGGTCGCTTGAAAGGTCCTGAGTATGTCTTGAGCACCATCTCAGCTTATCGAGAGGCAGTTGATCGCGCATGGGATGCGCATCTTTCTCAAAACCCACTGAAAGATACCGAGCCCTCTCAAGAACAGCGTCGTCGATTAGCTCAGGTATTCTCGCGTGGCCAAGGTAAACATGCCGATGGCTTAACACCTGGCTTCTTACATGGTCCGCACCATCAAGAGCTGGTGATTGGTCGAAACCCACGCCATCGTGGTCTCTATCTTGGTACTGTTTCGAAAATTACTGATCAAGGTGTAGAGCTCACGCTCAACAATCCTGTCAAAGCAGGTGACGGCGTTGTGTTTGATTCAGGTAATCCACAAGCTAAAGAAGCTGGCGGTAATGTCTTTACACTTTTACGCAAAGGTAAAGTTATAACTGAAGAGGTTGATTCTGGTGAAGTCACTCTAACCTTTGCTAAGCATGTTCGGCTTGATCATGTACAGACTGGCGATATCGTTTGGCGCACCAAAGACACCCGCATGGACTCAGGACCTAATCTTTCACGTGAGACACGTCTTGGTGGTCTTTCTACCGATATTCACATCGGCCTCATTATTGGAAAACCGATAACCATCGAGCTATCGAGTCATCGTCACCACTTAAAGTACGAAAGTGAAACATTTGTTGAAGCCGCTCAAAAACGCGCGCTCGACGAAGCATCAGTCACCAAGGCAATCGGCACTCTAGGCGATACCTCACTTGAATTGAACCAACTGACAATAGCAATCGATAACAATTGCTTCGTGCCTGTCAGTCAGCTAAAACAAGCACGTCGTGACGCAGTTGAAACATTCAGCCAACAGATCATTATGCATCAGCGTGATAAAGACTTAAGACAACACTCAGTGCTAAACAGCCTACTGCTAACCGCTGAGCCGGTTAAGCAGATTAAGCCCCTATTATCTCTACTTTGCCGAACCCAAGCTCAAGTTAATGCTGCCTTAAAAATTGATTCGCTCAGCACCATTATCGTCGACTTTCTAGAGGTTCATGGGCTCAAGGATGCGTGTGATGCGGTAAAAGAAAAAGGTCGAATACTAGTTGTTGCGGCACCTCGTATCTTCAAGCCAGGTGAAGAGCGATTAGTTCGCTATCTTCTCAAACTCAAACCCGACGCACTTTTGATTCGCTCTACTGGCTTACTTTGGCAGCTTAAACATTCCGAGAAGACACAAGCACTGCTTGAAGAAGAAAAGATGGCACTGCCTGAGCTTTGGGGCGACTTCTCACTGAATGCCAGCAATCAACTCGCCGCTCATCAATTGATTGAATTGGGGCTAAGTCGCCTTGCGCTGACACATGATGTTAATGCCGAACAAATCGCTGCACTTTCAGAAAGCCTGCCTCAAGCCTATCGCGATAAGCTTGAACTGATTGCGCATCATCATTTACCTATTTTCCATACTGAGCACTGCGTCTTTGCTCGCTTTATGTCACATGGTAATTCTTATAAGGACTGTGGCCGACCTTGCGAGCACCATACCGTCCATCTCCGTGATCCAAGTCAACATGATCACCTCGTGTTAGCCGATGTTGGATGTCGCAACACCGTGTTCAATGCTCAAGCACAATCTGCTGCGACTTACTCTGATCGATTGATCAAAGCTGGGATATCACATTGGCGGATTGAGCTTGTCGATGAGCCCGCTGAAGAGGTCGAAAAAATTGTTACTGGCTATCAACAACTGCTTGATGGCACGCTCAACAGCAAGGCTCTATGGAAAACACTCGGCAATATCACTGACGCCAACCATATCGCGCAAGGCGTTAGCTTAGGCTCACTCGCTGTAAGAGCCGAACAAACGCGTAGCCAGATGAAAAAGCCAACGGCGCGTTAGTGCTTCTTGATACCTAAGTTAACTAAATCTAAACGCGGCTGATAAACCTCAGATTCAATCTCAAAGAGTCCCAATAAGGTATGAAAAACATTGTGATGACTAAAGTTACTATCTTTAGCGCGTAACACACGCTGCAGATCATAATCAGCATGCTGAGCACCCATCCAAAGAATGACCGGCACATTCGTCTGAGATCTTGGTGCTATCGCATAAGGCATCGCATGTAGATATAAGCCATTCTCGCCCAGGGACTCACCATGATCACTGACATATAACATCGATGTTTCAAATGTCTGATCGTATTGCTTTAAGAACTCGATCGTTTCATTAAGAAAATAATCGGTATAAAGAATGGTTGAGTCATAGCTCGAGGTAATTTGGTCGGTTGAACACTGATCAAGCTGGTTAGTCTCACACCCCTCACCAAAAATGGCGAACTCTTTTGGATAGCGCTGATAATAAGTCGGTCCATGACTACCCATTTGATGCAGCACAATTAAGATGTCGCCTGTTGGATGATCGGCAATATACTTATCTAGCCCAGACAACATACCCACATCGCGACACTCAGGGTCACAGATTGGATTAGTCTTAGAGGATCGAAAGTCTTGATACTCAACCCGATCAGCTACACCTTTCGAGCTCGAGTTGTTATCACGCCAAATAACATTTACCCCAGCACGATTCAACACATCCAATGCATTTTCTTCATGCTTTGCCTCACTTGTTGAAAATTCCTGACGCTTCTTAATTGAAAACATACAGGGGACGGAGTGCGCCGTACTGGTTCCACAAGAATCGACATCCGTAAAACTCACTACTGCTTGTTTCTCTAGCAGTGGATTGGTTTTTCTCGAATAGCCATTGAGTGAAAAATGATCTGCGCGCGCCGTCTCGCCGACGACCATGATGATCAATTCACGATCAACATCTTTCTCGATAACTTTGGCATCTAAGCCAATCTTTTTTATCTCTTTAGGTGCGGGCTTAAAAACATCTTTTCTTAAAATTTGGATGCCAGCGTATAAGGTTGCCATAGGGCTAGAGTAAGCACGTATTGCTAGCTGCTCCCTAAAGAATGATGCGTAGAAAGAACTAAAAGAAAAGGCGATCGCTGAAGTAAGCAATAAAGCGGTTATGCCAGCCGCAATATGACTTCCAAATCGACTAAAGACCTTTTGTTCTCTTACCTTCACCTTAAATAGCCAAAGTGTTGGCAGGACAAAAATACATAGGACATACAGCAGTAATTGCCATGACATGAGATCACGCGCTTCTGCCGTGTTCGTCTCAAGTGCATTCATAATCATGCCGCGATCGATAATCACACCATAGGCATCTGAAAAGTAACTACTGATAGCTGTTACTAAAAGCAAGAACGCTAAAACATAGCGATACCCTTTATGACAGCTCAAAAACGTAAATATCCAAACCAACAATAACGCTTGGACTATCACGAGTGAAATCACATAGGGAAGGCAAGAGCCACTTTCAAAC
>VMDJ01000101.1 GCA_008080925.1 Gammaproteobacteria bacterium | reverse complement strand
CAAACCCAAAGCATTTGCCAACTTGCTGCTGCGACGTGTCGCTTCACGAGAATGGCCGCGCTCTACCAAGTCAGCTAGGGGGATATCAGTCAGGAATACAAAAATTTGCTTACTCAAATCATCCCACAAACTGTGCGTCATGCCACGCTGAATATCCGCTGAACTTGCAGGCGGATTACAACGCGTAAACTCAACCCACTCATCTACAGCACAAATCACGTCAGCAATTGAAATCTCGTCCGATGCACGACCGAGATAGTAACCACCACCAGGACCACGAACACCACGAACCAAGCCTTTGCTGCGCAACGCGGCGAACAATTGCTCTAAGTAAGAAAGAGAAATGCCCTGATTTTCAGAGATATCAGCCAATGTGACTGGGCCATCGGTGCCATTCAGCGCCAAATCCAACATTGCAGTCACCGCATAACGGCCTTTAGTAGAAAGTCTCATTTTTAATGTCCTCGCTCAATGATCGAAGAAGGTCGGGAGTACCCGAGTAAATTTGTCAGGTATTAAGATAGAGAAACCAACTAAAACAGTCAAGCTTTATCCCCTGGTCTGAATAAGGCTGAATTTCAGGACATCGAAAAAGCAATTTATAAACAATGATTTATTACGCTTTCATCAAGCAAAATAAACTTCAAACGCATTAGCTTTTTCTTAAATAGCTGCCGCTTCTGCGACTTCTTTGATTTGCCGAGGGGTGAAAAAGTGCCCTTGATTGACACAAAAACGCAGCCACTTACCGACGAAAATATTAGCCCGCCATTTATTCACAAGGCCTGGCGCCTCATACAGAGAAAGTTCGGGCAGATTGGATTGTCTCACCTGCTCTACCTCAACCTGTTCCGCATCGTGATAGACACGCAACACCGCATCGGGGTCAGACTCGCGACCATCATCAAATGCGTAGGTCAGATTGATCAAGCTGGTGTATTTCGATTGCTCTAATACTGTCAGCTTCAAATGCGCCTGACCGGGAAGATGCGATTCAAAGTCACCCTTCATTTCGGGTAGTTCAGGGAAAAGAGTGAGTAAGGCTTGATAGTTTTCTTCACACAAATCAAGCAACCGCCCCATCGTCGGCTCTTGATCGAGCGAGCGAAGCAATGCGCCAGTCCAAGGGTAAGGTGAAATAAACATATAAAAAGCATAAACGAAAAAACCGGCTTTCGCCGGTATTATCTAAATCGGTGTTTAGTGTTTAAGCACCTTGCTGTTCAGCAATCTGCTTACGCACCTCATCCATATCCAACTCACCGGCTTTGGTCACAAGCTCACGGAAAGCCGCTTCAGGCAACGCGCCTGCTTCGCTGTAAATGATTACGTTATCGCGGAAGATCATTAACGTTGGGATAGAACGAATCTGGAAATTCGCTGCGATGCCCTGCTCATCTTCAGTATTAACCTTAGCGAACACAACATCTGGGAAATCTTCTGACACTTTGTCATAAGTTGGTGCGAATGATTTACAAGGACCACACCATGGTGCCCAGAAATCGACAATAACAAACGCGTTATCGGTAATAGTTGCTTCAAAATTCGCTTCGTTTAGTTCTACTACAGCCACAGAGGGCCTCCATACTTCGCATAAAAATTAAGGCTTCATGATAGCAGGACGCCCAGTGTTCATAAACAAAAAGCCCGGCAAAAGCCGGGCTTTTTGCGTATTTAGCGCTTACACGCCAAGCTCTTTTTTGATCACATCAACAACATTCGATGAATTGGTTGAATCTGCGTCAAGCAAGTTACCTTCGTTGCGGTAGTACTCAACCAATGGAGCGGTTTGCTCATTGAATACATCCAAACGCTTTGAAATTGCTTCTTCGGTTTCGTCGTCACGTTGAACAACATCACCACCACACTTGTCACACACACCTTCTTCTTTAGGTGGGTTACTACGAACATTGTAGATGGCACCACAATCAACACAAGTGCGACGTGTAGTGAGACGATTCAAAATCTCTTCACGTGGTACAACCAAGTTAACAACTGCGTCTAACTTGATACCCATGTTCTCAAGCAAGCCTTTCAAAGCATCCGCTTGTGGAATGGTGCGAGGGAAACCGTCTAACAAGAAACCTGCTTTACAGTCGTCTTCTTTTAAACGCTCGCCCATGATGCCCATGATCAAATCATCAGAAACAAGCTCACCTGCTTTCATTGCCGCTTCAGCTTTTTTGCCAAGCTCGGTGCCTGCTTTAACAGCTGCACGCAAAATATCGCCAGTTGAGATCTGAACCGATCCATCCATTTCAGTTAATAGTTTTGCAACGGTGCCTTTACCTGCGCCAGGCGCACCTAACAGAATGAGTTTCATACTTCCTCTCTAATACTTCTTTTTTAATGCCGATCGTTATCTAAGGGTCGACGGCTGTATAAGATTATCTAGGAAAACTTATCGATCTGCGATAAGGATAAACGTCGAGAGACTTTCCGCGCGCCGCAATCTCTTGGAGATCGCGCCAAGTTGATGCTTCAGCCAGACCGCCATGTTCCTCTCGGAACAATTTTCGCCACGTCGGATTGTTCATCAAAAACGTCATAAACTCTTCTGGGAACACGTCATTTTCGGCAATGCTGTACCACGGCTCGGATGCCATCTCTTGTTCTGGCGTCATTGCTTCAGGAATTTCACGGAAGCGACACTCATTAATTGGGACTATCTCGTCATAATCATAAAAAATAACGCGGCCGTGTCTTGTGACCCCGAAATTCTTCAAAAGGAGGTCCCCAGGGAAGATTCCAGAGGCCGCGATCTCTCTTAATGCATTGCCATATTCGCGCATCGCAAGACGCTGTTTCTCTTCATCCACTTGTTCCAGATACAAGTTCAATGGGTTTAAGCGACGTTCTATATATAGGTGCGAGATAACCACGCGATCGTTTTCAATTGTCACTTTATTCGCCGCTTCACTCTTGAGCTCTTCGAGTAACTCAGGATCAAAACGATCAAGCGGAAATGCCGCATGCGAAAACTCCCATGTATCCGCCATACGACCCACACGATCTCGTCGTTTGATAAAACGATTCTTCTCGATAACTTCTCGCTCGGTGACTTTTTTTGCGCTACCAAAGTTATCTCGGATAACTTTGAACACATAAGGATAGGACGGTAAGTTGAATACCAACATCACCATACCTTTAATACCGGGTGCTATCTGGAAGCGATCGCTTGAGTTACGCAGATGATCTAAGAAGTCACGATAAAACTCCGCCTTACCCTGCTTGTGAAAACCAATCGAGGTATATAAATCTGCAGATGACTTGCCCGGCAAAATGCTGCGCAAGAAACGCACTACTGATGAAGGCACTTCACAATCTGCCATGAAATAGGTTCGCGCAAACGAAAAGACATTCGTGACATCATTTTGCTCACTCACCACAGCATCGATAAAGATCTCACCTTTACGATTTCGCAATAACGGCAAAATAAACGGCTGAACTTCAAGCCCATTCAATGCGCGACCAATAATGTATGCCGCCTTGTTTCGATAAAAAACCGTGTTCAATACTTGGATCTGAAAGTGCCTTGCAACATAACCAGAAGCATTCTTAAAGTTTTTTGCAAACGAGATAAGGTGCTTTAAATCGCGGCGCTTATCTTCAAAAGGAACACCCAAATCAATACTGTCGAGCAATCGACTAAAGCTTAATCGCCAACCATCTTGCGTTGGATAAAA
>VMDJ01000069.1 GCA_008080925.1 Gammaproteobacteria bacterium | reverse complement strand
CCCAACGTCAGCTGCCCAATATGGTGAAGATTTTTGCTGTACTCGAAGAGGGTGAGCTGCGACTCCGTTTCGATGACCAAAAACTTAGCGTGCCAGCACCCTCAGCCGACAAGCTGATCGATGTCACCGTGTGGGAGGATCAATGCCAAGCGATGAGTGTTGAGGCATCGATTGATGCGGTGTTAAGTGAGTGGTTAGAGCACCCGGTGCATCTGGTGTATATGCCAGAAACCGCATTGCGTCAGGTGGATAAAACCTATGCGCAAGAAGGTGACCAAGTGAGCTTTGCCGATGGCTTTCCATTGTTATTGATCAGTGAAGCCTCGCTTGAAGATTTGAATAGTAAGCTTGAGTCACCGGTTGAGATGGAGCGTTTTCGCCCGAACATCGTGGTTGCTGATTGTGAGCCGTATGCTGAGGATAGTTGGAAGACGATTCGTATAGGCGGCATTTTGTTTGATCTAGTGAAACCTTGTTCGCGTTGCGTTATCCCCAGTGTGAATTTATACAGCGCAGAAAAAGAACAGAAGGTGCTCGACGGTTTGGCCAAGCACAGAAAGCGCGACAATAAAGTCTTCTTTGGCCAGAACGTGATCCAACGTAATTCGGGTATCCTCTGCTTGAATGACACAGTTGAGGTAATCGCATGAGCCAAGAAGTGATGCAAGCAATGCAGCATTGGATTAACCAGATCGTGATGGGCGAGGGCTTATGTCCGTTTGCGCGCACCTCGATTTTGAATAACCACTTTGCCATGCAAATGAGCCAAGCCGATTCATTCGAAAGCGCGTATCAAGATTTCTTAGGTGGTTTGCAGCACTTTGCTTCAGATCACGGTGAGCATCTCGAGAGTGCAGCACTGGTTGTGCCATATGCTCTGGGTGATTTTGATGAGTACCTTGAGTGCTTAGGTGCATGTGAGCAGGCGATTGAAGATTCGGGCCTATCCGGCGAAGTTCAATTGGCAAGCTTTCATCCGCAGTATGTGTTTGATGGCAATGAAGTAGACGATCATGCCAACTGGACCAATCGCGCGCCTTACCCGGTGTTCCATTATCTGCGTGAAGGCCCGATGGCGGCTGCGCTAAAACGTTTCCCAAAGCCTGAGATGATTCCCGAGCGCAACATGGCGCACTTCCGTGGCAAGTCGAAAGAGGAGATTCAAAAGCTGTTCAGCTTTTCATCGACGTACTAAACCGATTTATTGGCATTCGCAATGATCTAAGTGTCAGATTGCATGACACAATGCGCGCTCATTGCTGCTGGAGCTGGGTGTGGACTTTTCAACGACTGAATGGATTTTGATCATCGCTATTTTTGTGTGGTCAGGTTTTGTTCGCACAGCAATCGGTTTTGGTGGCGCGGCACTCAGCATGCCCTTGCTACTGTTAATTCGTGATGATCCCTTGCTCTTCTTGCCAATCGTTGCGTGGCACTTGTTGATCTTTTCATCCACCACTGCAGCTGGTCGTCTTAAGCATATCGATTGGGGCTTTGTAAAACGCTCGATGGGTTGGATGCTGCTACCCAAGTTACTCGGCGTGATTGGCTTGATCAGTTTGCCCGCACGTTGGATGGCGATTTTTGTCTTTGCGATCACGGCCTTCTATGCCATTGCTTGGATACTCAAACGCGATTTCCGCGGCGATTCAAAATGGTGGGATCGCGGACTGTTGGTGATCGGCGGCTATGTCAGTGGTGCCTCATTGGTTGGTGCGCCGTTAATTGCGGCGGTGGCCATCAAAGAAGTGGTGTTAACCGCTTATCGCGATACCTTGTTTGTGATTTGGTTCTTGCTCGTGCTGATTAAGATGGCGGCCTTTGTCATCTTTGATGTCGATCTACAATTTGAGTGGGCGCTTTATTTGATCCTGCCCGCAGCGATTGGCCATTTTGTCGGCTTACGTTTCCACAAACATCTGATTGGGCATAACGCAGCGGAAGTGAAGCGTTATCTGGGTATCGGTTTGTTGGTCGTTTCAGCTTTCGGTTTATGGCAGTTGTTAGCCACAGCGCACTAAAGCAGGGTTTGAATTAAAAAGCCCGCAAGCGCGCTTGCGCCAATCACCCGCATCACACTTTGGCTAAAGCGAGATAGCGCTAAGAAAGCGATCAGTGCAATCACAATCGCTGTGAAATCTAAGCTGTCAGCAAAGGGGGTCACTTCAGTGCCTTGTGGCCAAAACACATGCCATGCAAAGAAGGTCGCAAGGTTCACAATGACACCTACAACAGCTGCTGTGATCGCGGTGAGCGGTGCCGAGAGTTTCACATCGTTACGCGACTGCTCGACTAAAGGCGCGCCAATTAAGATAAAGATAAATGACGGCAAAAAGGTAAACAGGGTTGCAACGCTCGCACCAGCGGCACCGGCTAGGAGCTGCGCTTCAGGTCCAAACAGCTCTTTCGTCCAACCACCGACAAAGCCAATAAAGCTAACTATCATGATCAGTGGGCCTGGTGTGGTTTCACCGAGCGCCAAGCCATCCATCATTTGTGTGGCGCTGAGCCATTGGTACTCATTGACGCCGCCCTGATAAACATAAGGCAATACGGCATAAGCACCGCCAAAGGTGACCAAGGCGGCTTTAGTAAAGAACCAGCCCATCTGTGTCAGTGGCCCTTGCCAACCAAAGCTGAGATATAAAGCACCTTCAACAAGAAGCCAGAGCATTAAACCAACCGCCAGTTTGAACAGACTGCTTGCCCAGCTAAAGGCTGCCCAGCTTGGGGGTGGGGTATCGTCATCAATCAGCGCTTTGTCATGCTGCTCACCTGAAGCACCATGCCCGCCTGAAGCTTTAAAGGCATCTGGAACAAAGTGATGACCAACCCAGCCTATCACTGCCGCGGCAATGATGATGTAGGGAAAGCTGATATGAAACACAAACAAGCCAACAAACGCGGCTAGCGCGATCGCTATTAATAAGCCATGACGCAAGGTCTTCATGCCGATGCGATAGGCAGCAAATAACACGATGGCTACGACGGCAGGTTTAATTCCGTACAAGATGCCAGCAACGCTGTCGAGATGGCCAAAGCTTAAGTAAGCCCAAGTCAGTGCGATCAAGATCAGTAAAGAGGGCAAGACAAATAATGTCCCGGCAACGATACCGCCGAGTGTGCCGTGCATCAGCCAACCCATATAGGTAGCAAGTTGCTGCGCCTCTGGTCCGGGCAGCACCATCGTGTAGTTGAGAGCGTGTAAAAAACGACGCTCAGAAATCCAACGGCGTTTTTCAACAAGCTCTTGGTGCATCATCGCGATTTGACCCGCAGGGCCACCAAAGCTGATAAAGCCAAGTTTTAGCCAGTACCAAAACGCGGTAAGTCGAGAGATGCTTATCTGATTATCTTGATTGCTCATGCAAGCACTTTAGCGGAAGAGCTGCAGAAGGTGAGTACTTAATCGTCTATTTCTTGTAGCAGGTTTTCCAATTGCTCTTCGGCTTGGAACCAAGCGAACTCGGCATCTTCCAGTGCCGCATCCACTCGAGCTTTTTCAGCAAGCACCTTGGTAAGGTCATCTTTACGTGACGCGTCATAGAGGTCGTTATCAGAGAGTTGTTGCTCAAGTGCGGCGACTTCGACTTGGAGTGACTTCATCAGCGCTTCAGCTTGAGTGATCTTCTTTTTGAGTGGGCTGAGCTTTTGACGACGTTCTGCTTCAAGACGCTTTTGATCTTTTCGTGATGCA
>VMDJ01000147.1 GCA_008080925.1 Gammaproteobacteria bacterium | reverse complement strand
TTCAGCACAACAGCTTAATGCGATTCCCGGTGAGGGTATCGAAGGTCAAATTGACGGGCTGACCTATCGCTTAGGTCGTTCGACCTTCGTGGCGCAGCTTAGCGGTGCAACCATCCCGGATGAGTCGGCTCTTCGAGGCACGGTGGTGTATTTGGGCAGTGCTGATGGCTTGCTTGCTCAATTTGTCCTCAGTGATCAGCTGCGTAGCGATGCGGTTGAAGCGGTAGCTCAGCTAGCTGAGCTGGGCTGTCAGATCCAGATTCTCAGTGGCGATCAGCAGGCAGCGGTAGATGAGATGGCAGCTCAGCTCAATGTTACTCAGGCAAGCGGTGGTCTGCGTCCGGCGGATAAGCTGGCAGCCGTTCAGGAGCTCCAGGCCGAGGGTCATCGTGTGGTGATGATCGGGGACGGGGTGAATGATGCACCCGTGCTCGCGGCAGCGGATGTTTCTATCGCGATGGGGCAGGGAGCGCAGCTCGCGCATGCCACAGCGGATATGGTCGCGCTGTCTGAAAAATTGCACATGCTTCCACAAGCTGTTGAAAAATCAAGAGAAACTCGACTAATTATTCGTCAGAACCTATTTTGGGCACTCGGATATAACGTGGCAGCGGTTCCGCTAGCGGCGATGGGGTTGGTGCCACCATGGGGCGCTGCGATAGGCATGTCGCTGAGTTCCTTGGTGGTTGTCGTAAATGCACTTCGCTTGAGATAAGTCATTTGCATCTCTTCGCGATTGGAGTATATTAACAAACACTGAAATACTCGGACGGCTGATGGATATCCTGTATCTCCTCATTCCTATCGCACTTGGCATGATGTTAATTGCGGCCGTAATATTTCTCTGGACTGTCAAAAGTGGTCAGTACGACGACTTAGAAGGCCCAGCACATCGGATCCTAATGGATGACGATGACCCGATGATTCCTCGTAAGCAAAAGCTCGAAGACATCGAGGATGGCGATGACCCCACGGATCAACGCACGCAGTAAAGCTCAATTAACCGAGATGCAGTAGTACCGCATCGTTTTAGGAGAAAGACATGTTTAGTTTCCAAGGTTTTGCGATGACATTCGTTGTAGCGCTGATTGCGTTCTCTTGGTTCAGCTTCTTGTCAGTGATCGTCGCTGGCTAATTTGCGAATCAAAAGCTAAAAGACCGGCTAAGGCCGGTTTTTTTGTGTCTGGACATCATGAGTTTGGCTACAATGAGGTTAGTCATTCGGAGTAGTAGATGACCTCGTTTCAAAAACACCTGCAATTGCAGCTCATACTGACAGTGATTTTAGTCGCTGCGTTTGCCTTTCAATTCAAAGTGATTAATCCGGTGGAAAATGAGCTTTTCCCGTCGATTGACCTCAGGCATGCAAGTTTATTGTTTATTCCACATGGCCTGAAAATCTTGATGGCATACCTTTTGGGTGTTGTTGCGCTCCCGGCGATATTTTTTGCGCAATTAATAGCAGGCATCTATATCTTGGGTGCGGCGCCCGTTGATGCCTTGGTTGGTGCGAGCTTTGGCACTATTGCGGTCGGCGGTTCGGTTGCGATGATTAATTTCTTGTTTAAAAACAAGTGGTATGAGGGCGTTGCCTTACACAATAATGAGGGGATAGGCACTTTCCGAGCCTTTATTATTGCGGTAATTATTTCTACATTTATCAATTCTCTGCTGCATTCAGCTTACTATCACGTTGAATCAACCATAATGTTGCCATTCCGCTATTTATTTGGCGATATCATGGGGTCTATACTTATCTTCACTCTTGTTATGTTGTTAAGACGACAAATCCTCTCTTTTATTGCGAGACGCATCAGTGCCTGATTTAAAAGCTTACTTAAATATCGTTAATCTGCTGATTGATACTGAGAAACAGCTTGGGTTAGAAGCTGTCACCGAATCCGACCGTGTGATTTTTATTCTGTTGTGGCAATTATCAAACTCGGGTAAGAAAACGGTTACGGCTACCTACGAAGAGCTTGCTGAGCAACATGGTTTGAGCGCCTCTCGTGCGCAGTTCTATAAAACGATTACGAAAGCAAAGAAGCTGGGGTTGATTGAGCAGGTTGGATCGCCGAGAAGCGCTACCTACCAATGGGTAGGCTAAGAACACTAAAACCGGCAATCGCCGGTTTTTTTATGTCTGTTTCGGGGTGATTTGAGCGACGGGAAAAGTTTTTTCGAAATAAGTATTGACATTTAAGCAAATACTAATATACTTATCTTCATCAGCTAGCCAACTATCTGGTCAGCACAAAACTTTTAAACAAATTTTTAAGGATTTTTACAATGAAAAAGATCATCGCAATCGCAGCAATCATCGCTTCAGCTCAAGCTTCAGCGTTCTTCGACAACAGCAACGGTTCTATGAACGGTGCTAACAAGGCAAACGGCGACTTCTTGGGTAACGGTTCAGGTGAAGGTGAAGCGACTTTCTCAATGAACTTCTCTGGTAAAGGCCGCACTGCAGGCGACTTCAAAGGTAACGGTTCTACCGACACTAACGGTACTGCTTACGGTTACGAGTCTCCTTACTACGCAGCTCCAGTTGCTCCAGTAGCTAAGTAATTCAGTTTTACTGAATGACTCAAAAAGAACCCCGCCTCGGCGGGGTTTTTTTATGGCGATAATCTAAGAATGCTTACTTTGGATAATCCTCATACGGATTGAACGCATTCTCACAGTTATCAATTAGGTCCTTAAACCTCTCCTGGCCAGCATGAATGGTGACGGTTAGATCTTTTTCGTTGCCTGATTCATAGCTAATGCCAAGCTTGTCCATTTCCTTAGAACATTCTTTCCATGCCTCAACGGTAGCAAAGGTCACTTTCTTCATCGTTTTCTCCCTGTAACGAGTAGATTGCTTTTAGTTTTTATAAGCCTAGACGATTTTGAAGAAATTTCTGAGCCAAATGGATAAGCAAAAAAATCGGCTTACGCCAGTTTTAGTTTTACGCCGCTTCAGGCTCTCCTTGCCATAGCATTTCATAGCCTATTTCAAAGGTATCTTCACAAAGTGCCATGAGGGCAGAGAATTTCTCTTTGAAAACAGGGTCTGCGTGGGATTTTTCGTGTTGGTCGAATGATTTCCAGTAAGTGACAATAACGAGATGCTCATCTGAAAGACATCCAGATTCAACATGCTGATCGATTTGAGTGCCGCCAAGCGAGCCTTCTTCAAGATTTTCTCCATATTTGGTTTTCAATAGTTGTATTAACTTTTTATAAAAATTTCGTTTATGAAAACCGTAATTACGTAAAGAAAAATCCATGAAATTTTGTCTTAGATTTAGGTGATTATTGGCAGCCATTATCAACCGATAAATGCGGTACTAATGATTGCAATGAGCGCTTTATTTTTTCGATATGCGGGTATTTCGCTACCCATAGCCTTTTTAGGCTTACCTTTATATGTCTATGTGCCTATTACATACGCAGAAATACCAGCCATTGGCCTGACAACTGCGGGAATCGTAATTTTTATTGCGCGCTTGCTCGATGTGGTTACCGATCCTTTAATGGGTTGGTTGCAAGATAGGTACCGTGAGCACCTTTCCCCTAAGTATTGGATGCTGACATCGTTGCCTATTTTAGTTGCCGGCGTGTCTTACCTGTTTAATCCAAGCCCAGATAGCTCGCTGACATATTTGGCGTTAGCGGTTACAGCAACATACCTTGGTTGGACAATGTTGAATATTCCTTATCTCGCGTTGGGTTCTGAGATTGGT
>VMDJ01000083.1 GCA_008080925.1 Gammaproteobacteria bacterium | reverse complement strand
GTCACTAGGGTAGAGCAGGGGCTGTGACCTTTCAATTGCCGATAAGCACCAAAAGAGTGCGTCATTGTGGTGCACGCCTAAGAAACCTTACCGCTATGGTGCAAGTGATAAAGCTTCGAAATCTAAAAACAACTTAAGTTGTTGAATTTTATAAAAAATAAAAAGTGGCACGCTTGATGCTTTAAGACATTACGTATAAGGATTTTTTCGTCCCTATCAGTAAAAGGAGATAAAAATGAAATTAGTAACCGCCATTGTTAAGCCGTTCAAGCTTGATGATGTTCGTGAAGCGCTATCAGAGATTGGCGTAAGCGGTATTACCGTGACCGAAGTGAAAGGCTTTGGTCGACAAAAGGGTCATACCGAGTTGTATCGCGGCGCAGAGTATGTGGTCGACTTTTTGCCAAAGGTAAAAATCGAAGCGGCTGTCGGCGCTGATCAAGTGGATCAGGTGATCGAAGCAATTTCTGGTGCGGCACAGACCGGCAAAATCGGTGACGGCAAGATTTTCGTTACCACGATCGATCAAGTGATTCGTATCCGTACTGGCGAAACCGGTACCGAAGCACTTTAAGACTTAATTCCGAGAGGATCGAAAGATGGAAAACAATATTTTCGAACTCCAGTACGCAATGGACACCTTTTACTTCCTGGTGTGCGGCGCATTGGTCATGTGGATGGCTGCCGGCTTCTCAATGTTAGAAGCAGGTTTGGTCCGTTCTAAAAACACTACTGAAATTCTCACAAAGAACGTTGCCTTGTTTGCGGTGTCTTGCATCATGTACATGGTGATGGGCTACGCGATCATGTACGGCGGTTCTTACTTCCTGAATGGCATCGAAGGTGGCGAAACACTCGTTGCTGATGCGCTAAAAGATATGGCAGGTCGTGAAGATGGCTTCGGCGGTGGTGCAGTGTACTCAAGTGCATCTGATTTCTTCTTCCAGGTTGTTTTCGTTGCAACGGCAATGTCGATTGTTTCAGGTGCTGTTGCTGAGCGTATGAAGCTATGGGCATTCTTGTTGTTCGCTGTCGTGATGACAGGTGTTATCTACCCGCTAGAAGGTAACTGGACATGGGGCGGTGGCTCAGTGTTTGGCCTTTACTCATTGGCGGATTACGGCTTCTCTGACTTCGCAGGTTCAGGCATCGTTCACATGGCAGGTGCTGCTGCAGCATTAGCCGGTGTCTTGCTACTGGGTGCACGTAAAGGCAAGTACGGCCCTAACGGTGAAGTTCGCGCTATCCCAGGTGCAAACCTACCATTAGCAACCTTAGGTACCTTTATCCTTTGGATGGGTTGGTTCGGCTTTAACGGTGGTTCAGTCCTTAAGCTGGGTGATATCGCTAACGCTAACTCAGTGGCTATGGTGTTCTTGAACACTAACGCAGCTGCAGCAGGTGGTTTGGTGGCAGCACTGATCTTGGCTCGCGCTTTGTTCGGTAAAGCTGACCTCACTATGGCGCTTAACGGTGCATTGGCTGGCCTAGTCGCTATCACTGCAGAACCTTCAACACCTACAGCACTTGAAGCAACCTTGATTGGTGCAATCGGTGGTCTGATTGTTGTGTTCTCAATCACCCTGCTCGACAAGATGAAGATCGATGATCCAGTCGGTGCGATCTCAGTACACGGTGTCGTTGGCTTCTGGGGTTTGATGGCAGTGCCACTGACTAACTCAGGTACTACCTTTGTTGGCCAGTTGATTGGCGCAGGCACAATCTTCGCTTGGGTCTTCGTGGCTAGCTTCATTGTCTGGATGGTGATCAAAATGATCATGGGTATCCGTATCAGTGAAGAAGAAGAGTACGAAGGTGCAGACTTGGCTGAATGCGGTATGGAAGCATACCCAGAGTTCACCAAAGGCTAACTCTAGTCCCTCTATCTCGATTGAAGGGTTTGGCGGATGCTTCGGCATCCGCCTTTTTTACCGTTAAGGACTTAAGCAATAACAACTAAACCGATAAACTGAAGACTTAAAAAAGCCTGAGGAGGCTTTATGAACGCCGCAATAGAAACCATAACTTTAGAGCAACGCATCGAGCGTGAGCGGCAGGCGTTAGCAAAATACCTCAAAACAGTGTTATCACCCATGGCAAGTGTGTCTTCATCACTTTGGGGTGATATTGATCAACTCGATAAGCTTCTTAAGGTGTCGATTACCTATGCAGGTAACAGCAAGCTGGTTTATGCCGTCGGTTGTGATGGCCGTCAGCTAAGCAGTAATATCTCGAGTGATCACATCGATACCAGTAAGCGCGGGCAAGAGCTTTCGGTGCGCCCTTACATGGCAAATATTGCACAAGCCGATGAGTTTGTTTTATCGCCGATCTATGTCGATAAGAATGATCATCGTCCTTGCGTCACTGCACTGCATAAAGTGAAAGACGATGAAGGAAAAATTATTGGCTGTGTTGCAGCCGACTATGACTTGTCAGTATTACCGACCTCCCAAGATGCTGTCGATGAAGTGCCGTCAGCATGGCGTCAAATCAAAGGTGATCCGGCAATTCGTCAGAATTTATTTCAACAAGCACGCGTAAACAGCGCGATGGATCAGCGACTCGATGAAGTCAACGACATCCTCACTGATCTGATTACGCAGCGCGGCATCTTCCATGCCAAGCTTCACTACAGCAGTAGTCGCGCAACCTTGTGGGTATACGATGATCCGCATCGTTATCGCTTGCATGTGCTCGATGAAATTATTAACCCATCCGTCTGTTTGGCGTATCCCAGGAAACCGTATCCATCGGATGCCACTGTGTCGGAAGATAATGTCGCTGATATATTCAAACGATTAGCGGAATTACGTAATGCCGACGAAACGATCTATCTTCGTTCAGGCTCACTGAATGTGGTGAATGGCATGGTCGGTTTGACTTTCTCGTGTGATGGAAGCCATTACATGAGCGCCGATGAGTTTTTAGCCAAGCCAGATAGCTTTTGGTTTGGATGTGCTTAACGCACCTCGCTAAGCAAGCTCTGCATCATTCGGTGTGCTTGTTGGTCATAGCTGCCGCCAAACAAATTGAAGTGATTCAAGATGTGATACAGGTTGTATAGCGTACGGCGCACCTCATGGCCATCCGTTAACGCGTAGTTCGCCTGATAGGCTTGATAGAAGTCTGCCGTAAATCCACCAAACAGATACGTCATCGCCAGATCAGTCTCGCGATCACCGTAATAAATCGCGGGATCGTATATCACTGGCATGCCGTGCTGATCGGTCATTATATTGCCGCCCCATAAATCACCATGCAGCAATGAGGCCTTTGGCGAATGATCCAGAAAGTGCGGCAAGGCATCGATGAGTTGTTCACCTAACGCCATGCTGGTGTCGCTCAGACCCTTTTTATGCGCTAGCTTTAATTGATAACCCAAGCGATGCTCGCGCCAGAAGGTTAGCCAATCAGATTCCACGGAATTGATTTGTTCAGTGGCGCCAATGTAATTGTCGCGCTGATGGCCAAAGCGGGGTTGAGTTGAGTGATGTAATGCGGCTAACTGCTCGCCCGCTACGCGCATGGCATTTGCTGAGTTGCCCGCTGTGATCGCTTCCATGATCAGATAGCTACGTGTTTCGGTGCTACCGCAGATCAAGGGCTCCGGTACGCGCAGCGCATGTGCACTGTTTAAGACCGATAAGCCTTCCATCTCGGCTTCAAACATATCGAGCTTTTCAACGCTGTTCAGTTTGACAAACCAATGCTGACCATCCATATGCACGATATACGTCTCATTGATACAGCCACCCC
>VMDJ01000095.1 GCA_008080925.1 Gammaproteobacteria bacterium | reverse complement strand
CGACTGCTTACGGTTACGAGCAGCCAGCTTACGCACCAGTTGCTAAGTAATTCAGACTCGATCTGAAATAAAGAGCCCCGCAATAGCGGGGCTTTTTTATGCCTGAAAGAAAGTAGCTTACGCCACTTACCTGTTAGCTCGGCTGATACTTCAGGTTCAGCTCACGCGCTGCCTTAACATCATCCAAGCGACGAACCGGCAAGGTGTAAGGTGCGCCTTTCACCATCTCTGTTTCTGTTTCGGCTTCTTTTTGAATCGCGATCATCGCTTCGATGAAACCATCTAGCGCATCTTTCGCTTCGGATTCGGTTGGCTCGATCAAGAAACATTCGGGCACGTGAATCGGGAAGTAAGTCGTTGGTGCGTGGAAGCCAAAGTCGAGTAAGCGCTTTGCAAAATCCATGGCGTTTACATCCAAGTTCTTTGCTTGCTTACGCAAGGTCACAATGAACTCGTGGGTTGCACGACGATCTGGGTATGCCAATTCAAACCCGGCTTTTTTAAGCTTTGCTGCCATGTAGTTAGCATTCAGCGTAGCGTACTCAGACACACGCACCATGCCTTCACGACCGAGCAAACGAGCGTATATGTAAGCACGCAATAACACACCGGCATTACCAGCAAAGCCCATCAATTTACCGATTGATTGCGGACGATCTTCTTCGGTTAACCAACCGTAGCTACCATCTTCATTCTTGGCTGCCATAGGCACTGGCAAATGTGGGATCAAACGTGCAGATACACCCACCGCTCCTGCGCCTGGGCCACCACCACCATGTGGCGTTGAGAAGGTCTTGTGCAGATTCATGTGAATCACATCAAAGCCCATATCGCCTGGACGTACTTTGCCCAAAATCGCATTCAGGTTTGCACCGTCGTAGTACAACAAGCCGCCTGCATCGTGAACGATCTTTGCGATCTCTTTGATACGACGCTCGAACACACCCACCGTTGATGGGTTAGTCAGCATGATGCCAGCTGTTTGAGGACCAACGGCCGCTTTTAACGCTTCAACATCAACGTCGCCATCTTCCAAAGTTGGGATCTCTTTTACCTTGTAACCACACATAACCGCAGTCGCAGGGTTCGTACCGTGCGCCGCATCAGGCACGATAATCTCGCAACGCGCATCGTCCTTGCGTGCATCGTGATACGCACGAATCATGGCAACACCGGCAAACTCACCTTGTGCGCCGGCTGCAGGCACCAATGAAACCTCTTTCATACCAGTAACGGTCTTAAGGATCTCTTGCAGGTCATACATGCAGCTCAAGTAACCTTGGCTATGCGAGTCTGGCGCATACGGATGACGCGCCAAGAAGCCTGGCAACATCGCCAAACTATTACACGCGCGTGGGTTGTACTTCATGGTGCATGAACCCAATGGATAGAACTGGGTATCAATCGAGAAGTTCTTTTGCGACAAACGTGTGAAATGACGTACCGCCTGCATCTCTGAAACTTCAGGTAAGGCTGGTTTATCTTTACGTTGTTGATCAGCAGGAATACCGCTGAGCTCAACGCGCGTTGCTGGAGATTGTGCAAAGGCACGACGACCGGCTTTAGATTGTTCAAAAATCAACATAGTCTTATCTCCTGCGGCTTAAGCGCCGACCACCTTGGCCAACTTACTTGCGTATTCCGCAATCTCATCTTCAGTCCGTTGCTCGGTCGCACAGACCAAGATCGCATCACCTAACTCTGGGTAATCGTCTTTCAGATTAAAGCCACCCAAGACATCTTGGTTAGCTAACAGCTGCAAGGTTGCTTCGGCTTCAGCAGGCAAGCGCAATACACGCTCGTGGAAAGCGGCACCCGAGAATGCTTGCTCAACACCATTAATCGCAGTGAGCTGCTCTACCAAGCTGTTGGTGTTGTGATGTGAGCTTGCGGCGGCACGTGCCAAGCCTTCTGCACCTAGCAATGACATATGAATGGTCGCTGCGGTAACCAGTAAGCCTTGGTTAGTACAAATGTTTGATGTGGCCTTAGAGCGACGGATGTGTTGCTCACGTGCTTGTAGCGTTAGGGCATAACCATCTTTGCCATCAAGATCAGTGGTCTTACCGATGATGCGGCCTGGCATCTGACGCACCAACGCTTGGGTGCAACACATGAAACCAAAGTAAGGACCACCTGATGATAGCGGCGCTCCTAATGGCTGACCTTCACCGACAACGATATCTGCACCAGTTTCGCCCCATTGACCTGGCGGTGTGATCACCGACATCGCTAATGGGTTCACAACACCGATAGCCAACATGCCGTTAGCATGTGCAAAGTCAGTCATGCCTGCTACATCTTCCAGCACGCCAAAGAAGTTTGGCTGCGGAATAACTAAGGCTGCATAGTCTTCGCCTGCATAGGCTTGCAATGCAGCCATGTCAGTTTGGCCAGTTGCCATATCGAACGGCACTTCAACCACTTCGATCTGTTGGTTCTTAACAATCGTCTTTACAACTTTGCGATACGCTGGATGCACAGTGCGTGGCATCAAGACACGCTTAGATTTGCTCTTACGATTGCCGCGAATCGCCATCAAGATCGCTTCAGCAACACCAGTAGCGCCGTCATATAAAGACGCGTTGGACACATCCATGTCCATCAATGCGGTCATCATTGATTGGTATTCATAAAGCAACTGCAAGGTGCCTTGGCTCGCTTCCGCCTGATAAGGCGTATACGCACTGTAGAACTCACCACGCGTAGTGATCTGCCATACCGCCGCAGGAATGTGATGATCGTATGCGCCGGCACCAATGAAACACACACCGTGTCCATCTTTACGTGCACGCGACTGCATTAATCGAGCAACATCCATCTCTGGCAAACCTTGCGGAATGCTCTTCAGGTCATCTTCGGTAACGATCAGACCTTCAGGGATTTCATCAAACAAATCATCAATCGAAGACGCGCCGATATCGGCGAGCATCGCTTGGACTTCTTCTTCGGTATGGGGAATAAACGGCATAAGGCAAACCTAGGTTGGCGTGCCGCGAACGACACGCCGTTAAAAACAATTAGTGGTCTTCGTTCTCACAGTGCTCAGCGTAAGCTTCCGCATCCATCAGATCGTCCATCTCACCTGCATCAGATAAACGCAAGGTGAAGATCCAACCATCACCATAAGCATCATCATTGATGGTCTCTGGTGCGTTAGCGAGCAACTCGTTAGCGGCCACTACTTCACCGCCCACTGGGCTGTAAACATCTGAAGCGGCTTTTACTGATTCAACAACCGCACACTCATCGCCAGCGTCAAATTCAGCGCCTTCTTCTGGTAACTCAACAAACACCAAGTCGCCGAGCAGTTCAGCTGCATGCGCAGTTACGCCGATGGTCACAGTGCCATCACCTTCATCACGCACCCACTCGTGGCTCTTGGTGTATTTCAAATCACTTGGAATTTCGCTCATGTTTCTATCCTCAAAAAGTGCAAAGGGATTTGCGAATCCCGGAAAAATTACAGTTCGATTTGTGCCTTGCCGTTTCGGGCAAATGGCATCTTAACCACTCTTAATGGCAAACGCTTACCGCGAATATCCACCTCTAAGCTCTCACCTGCGTCCGCCGCAACACGCGCCATCGCAATTGAGCGCTCAAGGGTTGGCGAGAAGCCACCCGAGGTGATTTCACCGACCTCGCGATCGCCGTCATAAATCTTTTGATGTCCGCGCAGCACGCCGCGGCCTTCAAGCACCAAGCCAATGAACTTCGCGATATTGCCAGCTGCTTTTTGCGCTTCTAAGGCTTCACGGCCAATGAACGGACGATCGTCCG
>VMDJ01000061.1 GCA_008080925.1 Gammaproteobacteria bacterium | reverse complement strand
TGGCGTGATGGATATGTTCCCGCATACCGGTCACGTCGAATCGATTGCCTTATTTAAAAAATAAGATGGCTATTGAAATCGAACGCAAATACTTATTGATCAATGAAGATTGGCGTCAACTTGTTTCCAAAAGCACACGAATGACACAAGGTTACTTGTGTCGAAGTGAAATTAAAGCGATTCGCGTACGTGTTGCTGCTAATCAAGCGCATATCAATATCAAACAAAGCATAGATGGCATCCATCGACACGAGTTTGAATACGATATTCCTGTTAAAGATGCCGAAGAAATTCTGAAGCAAACCACAGAAGAGGGCGTCATTGATAAAACACGCCACTTAATCGTTGATGACGATCTCACCTGGGAGATTGATGAATTCCATGGCAACAATGCTGGACTGATCGTTGCCGAGATCGAATTACCCTCTGCCGATCATCCCGTACCTCAGCACCCTTGGCTGGGCAAAGAGGTCTCAACGGACATGAAATACTTTAATTCACACCTCATTTCTCATCCTTATAAAGACTGGTCGGATGAGGAAAAGCGTTAAGTGAGACTCCAGCAGCCAATCCTCAAATACCTTTGGCTGATACTTATCTGCTGTCCAACACTTGTCGTGGCAAAGACCACCACCTTCGCAATCAGTAACGCACCCAACAGTCTTCACCCAATCCTGGCGAGCGATGCGTCATCCGAGCGAATTAATGCACTCATTTATCAACCGATTATTGAACTCGATGGGAATGATCGACCGATATCGGGTCTAGCGGATATCACGCAACATGATGCGCAACATTACTCACTGGTTTTGAGCTCGATGCAGCATCGCTTTAGTAATAATGCAGATGTTTCGCTGCTAGACATCGAAGCCTCACTCAATCTTGCTCGACATCATCCGCGATCACCTCAAGCGCAAACCTTAAGCAATATTGCCTCTATCGAAACAACTGAGCAGTCGATTTTGATTTCGCTAAAAAAGCCAGATTATCGCTTTGCAGAAAAGCTCCATATCAGTGTTGCACCTAAAGATATGCTACTTGAGGATGAAACATTAGCTCAGCGTCCTATCGGATCAGGTGCTTTTATATGGATCACGACACAGGGCGATGGCGGTGTGACACTTCGACATCGAAGATCAGCTGAAGAGATCCGCTTTGTGGTGAATAAAGACCCGACGATGCGTGTATTAAAGCTACTAAAAGGTGAGGCGTCGATCTTGCAAAACGACTTACCACACGAGATGTATCGCCTTCTTAAAGATGACCCGAATATTCAGGTTGCGCAAACACCGGGCACCACCTTTAGCTATCTCGGCTTCAATATGGCTGATCCGATTCTTAAGCAAGATGAAATTCGCCAAGCAATCGCTTATGCCATCAATCGTCAAGACATTGTTAAACACCTTTTCCAAGGTAATGCGAAGCTAGCAAACACCTTGTTAGCGCCAGGTCATTGGGCGGCCCATCCAGATTTGCCAGCATATGAGTACAGTCCTGATAAAGCTAAGCACTTACTCGCGACCTTAGGCTTCAGCAAGGACAACCCACTGGAGCTTTCATATAAAACCTCAACAGATCCTTTCAGGCTTCGTATTGCGGCGGTATTTCAGCAGCAATTGCGTGAGGTCGGTATTCATCTCAAGATACAAAGCTATGAGTGGGGTTCATTTTTTGGCGACATCAAAGCAGGGCGCTTTCAACTTTACAGCTTGAGTTGGGTTGGCATTCGCAGTCCTGACGTCTTCCGCTATGTGTACCACAGTGATTCTTTGCCTCCGAGCGGTGCCAATCGCGGTCGCTATGTATCAGCTGAAGTCGATCAGCTTATAGAGCAAGCCGAAGAATTACCCCTAGAGAAGAGCTTGCCGCTTTATCGTAAAATCCAAGAAAAGATCCATCGCGACCTTGTCTATGTGCCTTTATGGCATGAAGACCAAATAGTGGCCTCGCGTCGTGGTGATCTAAAACCTAATAAGCATGGCAGCTATCAGTATCTGGAGCAGGCTTTTGGCCAACACTGATCAAACACAGATTGTTATCTCGGTTAATCAACAGGAACTTCGCCTGATTGAAAATCAGCAGATTGCCGCAAGCTTTGCTATTTCAACGGCACTCAATGGAGTAGGGAATCTTGAGAACTCTGGCTGCACCCCATTAGGGCTGCACAAGGTACGCATAAAGATAGGTAAAGACTGCCCAATCAACACAGTGTTTACGGCTCGCCGACCCACAGGTGAGATATTCGATAGTGCGCTTGCTGAAGCTTCGCCCAATCGCGATTGGATCCTCACCCGTATTCTTTGGTTAACCGGGTGCGAAAGTGGCGTTAACCGTGGCGGTCAGGTCGACACGCTTAAACGCTTTATCTATATCCATGGCACGCCGGATTCCGAGCCCATGGGTAAGCCTCAGTCACATGGCTGCATCCGCATGCGCAATAAGGACCTTGTCGAACTATTTGATCGTGTCGAAAAGGGTACACCAGTCGAAATCATTCTCTGATGTTACGTGCCTTACTCGATCGCTTTTGGGTGCTGCTTGGTGTTATCACACTGGTCTTTTTTCTCACCGCGCTTGTACCGGGTGATCCTGTTGATGTGATGCTCGGCGAACGAGCTACCGGCGCAGATAGAGAAGCACTGCGCGCCAGTCTCGGTCTCGATAAATCTATAGTCGAGCGTTGGTCTTCGTATGTGATCAATGTTATGCAAGGCGACTTGGGTAATTCTCTGCTTAAGCAACGCCCCGTAACGGATCTCATTCAAGAAAGACTGCCCGCCACCTTTCAACTTGCCATTCTGAGCTTTGCCATTGTGGTCGCGATTGCCATACCTCTCGGTAGTTATGCTGCGCGAAAACATCAGCAACTTGGCGATCATGCCGCAACAGTTTTCGCTTTACTCGGACAATCAATACCTAACTTTTGGCTAGGGCCCATGTTGGTCTTGTTGTTTTCTATTTATTTCGCCTGGCTACCCATCTCAGGCAATGAGACGTGGCAGCATATTATTTTGCCTGCAGTCACACTGGGGTTCTCTATGACCGCTATTGCGGTTCGCATGCTTCGCAGCAGTCTGCTAGAAATTCTGCATCAGGATTGGATGCGCACAGCTCGTGCCAAGGGCGGGGCAGAATCTCAGGTGTTTTGGCGACATGCTGTACCTAACGCCATGATCCCCGTGCTCACCTTACTAAGTTTGCAACTAGGTGCCTTACTCAGCGGTGCAGTGATCACCGAAGTGGTATTTAGTTGGCCGGGTATCGGCAGCCTATTAATTGATGCTATTCAACAACGTGACTACCCATTAATACAGGGCATCGTTTTAGTGATCGCGGTTCTTTATATCGTGATCAACCTAGTTACAGATGTGCTGCTAGGGTGGATCGATCCTCGTATCGAGACGCAATCATGATCATCTCTTTAGCACGCATCATCATGCTCACATGGTTTGCCTTAGCTCTAATCGCATGGACTGTCGATTTAGACAGCAACCAGATTAATTTGGAGCAAATATTTGCAGCGCCTTCGCTGAATTCTCTTTATGGCTTACTCGGATACGACGAGCTTGGTCGTTCACTCGTATTACGCCTTATTGATGGTGCCGGCGTATCCCTCTTTGTTGCTTTGAGCACGGTAACGCTGTCTGCGGTGATTGGCACTTTCATTGGCGCCTTAGCTGGTTACATCGGTGGTCGAACAGATCGCGCAATATCGCGAGTCATTGATATCTTTCTTGCCTTCCCAGGATTACTGCTCGCCATCGCATTAGCCGGCATGCTTGGACCCGGCTTAAGTAATGTTGTCAT
>VMDJ01000058.1 GCA_008080925.1 Gammaproteobacteria bacterium | reverse complement strand
ATTCAGGGAGTCCTCTCCAATGCCTTCTTTAGTATCAAACAGCATGTTACAAAAGATGTTTATACCTCTTTTGCTCTTAGCTTTTTTGTTACCCATAACAGCAAGTGCAGCAACTCCAAGTCAGGACGTTGCATTGGCACCTGATGTTCCGAGTCCTGGCTCTGAGCTATGGCGTGCGGTCCGTCGTGCAGATACCAATCAACCACCAACTGGGGTTACTCAAATTAAAGGTGTCGAGAGGGGCATCCTTATCAATTCAGCTGGGGAAGACTGGCGGAATTTTCGTATGGAAATGTTGGTACCCACAGGAGGTCTAGGCTTTGGGTTGGTTGTTGCAGCATTAGTTCTGTTTTATTTAATTCGTGGTCGCATACGAATTGATGGTGGTTGGTCAGGAAAGGTAGTCCCTCGCTTCTCCATAAATCATCGTGTCGCGCATTGGAGTTTAGCAATACTGTTTTTGTATTTAGGACTCACGGGATTGATCATGCTATTTGGTCGATTTGCGCTACTCCCTGTTATGGGGCCTGAGGCTTTTTCAGTCTTGGCAACAATTTCTTTAGTAAGTCACAACTGGCTAGGTCCACTGTTCCCATTTGCGATTTTGGGTGTGGTTGTTCTGTTCATGAAGGGTAATGGCTATACCTACAAAGATATTGGTTGGTTTTTGAAAGGCGGCGGCATGTTTGGTGGGCATGCGCCACCCTCAGACTTTTACAATGCAGGTGAGAAAACCTGGTTCTGGTTGGCTATTTTTGGCGGTCTTGTTATCACCATCTCAGGCTACATCCTAGATTTCCCTATCTTTGGTCAAACCCGTGAAGTCATGGAAGTGGCACATATTGCACATGCGGTTTCTGCTGTTGGTTTACTGATCGCCTCTTTTGGCCACATCTATATCGGCACCGCGGGTATGGAAGGCTCCATTCAGTCTATGACCAAAGGCTACGTTGATGAGAACTGGGCCAAAGAACACCATTCCATTTGGTACGACGAAATGAAGGCGTCTGGAAAGGTTTATTCCGATGTGGAGAGCCTGAAAAAATCCAACTAATTATCCTAAGGCAACTTTAGCCGCGCCCTATGCGCGGCTTTTTTTTGGACTTACGTTTTGGGGTCAATGATATAGTGGTTCAAAAGTCATTGAGATTCAGCAATGCAAATACATTTTGAACTTTACGCTTCATTAATGAGGCATTTGCCATCGGGTAGTTCACGTCACCGTGCTACCTTGGATGTCGACGAAACTACCTCTGCGCATGATTTGATTGATACCTACGGTGTTCCGCGTGAGATGGCGCACTTAGTGGTGGTAAACGGTATTTTTACCCCACCAGAAAAACGCGATGAGCCCTTGAAAGAGGGTGATGTGTTGGCCATTTGGCCGCCAGTAGCTGGCGGTTAGTTTTTTGTTGCAGACCCCCCCTGTTTTGATCTCAAAAGACATGAGCATTGGACATGCTGATTTCTGGCGCTTATTTCTTAAAATTGATGCACCGGTGATTAGTGATCAGGTGAGTTATCAGGCGGGAATGCGACGTTGCCAGTTTGATTGGCAGGGCGGATCTATTACGGTTGAATTATCCTCTGAAAATATTCGACAAATCGCCGCGTTGGTTCTGCCGCAGACCGATGTTGCGCTGCACTATAACGATTTATCTCAGGTGCAAATTGATGAATTTGAAAAGAAATTTGAGCGTCAATTCCAACGCGCTGGCGGCTAGATTTTGGTTAAAGGCCTGACGTATTAGAACATCACCACTCTCTAATTATGCAAACCTTAATTTGAGTGTTACAAAGCGCTCTACATAATAAAAATAACGTTTAAAAATCCCACCAAAGGAGCAGTTGCCATGTTACGGGCACTACATATTGAGCCGAGTCAATGTACCGGTTGTCTTCAGTGTGAAATGGCGTGTTCTTACGAGAACACCGGTGCATTTAATCCTGCACGTTCACGCATCAAAGTTTTTAACTTCCATGATCAAGGGCGTTTCTCACCTTATACCTGTACTCAGTGTGCTGAGGCGTGGTGTCAGTTGGCCTGTCCAGTTGATGCCATCACTGTGAATGCAGCAACTGGTGCTAAGGAAGTGAATGAGAGTACCTGTGTAGGCTGTAAGGTGTGCACCATCTCGTGTCCTTTCGGTACGGTTAACTACGATTCAGCCACCTCTAAGGTTGTGAAGTGTGATTTGTGTGGTGGAGATCCATGGTGTGCAAAAGCCTGTCCAACCGGTGCTATCACTTATATCGATGCAGACCATGAGGGCATGACCAAAATGCGTGCTTGGGCTCAGCAAGGTTTGGGCGAGGGCTTCTCTCGTACTGCGAAAACTAACGCACCGGTTGAAAAGTCGGTTCAAACCTACGTAAAAGGCTAAGGAGAAGACACATGGCATGGGCACAGAAAATCCTTCGCGTTAACTTGAACGAAGGTACTGTTAAAAGCGAGCCACTCAATATGGAATGGGCAGATGCCTATCTAGGTCAGCGTGGTTTGGCGACTAAATATTTGATCGAAGAAACGGATCCTAAATGTGATCCGATGGGTCCTGATAACAAGTTGATCTTCGCGACCGGTCCGTTGACTGGCACGATGGCATCAACGGGTGGTCGTTACTCGGTTATCACTAAAGGTCCTTTGACTGGCGCTATTGCGTGTTCTAACTCAGGTGGTTACTTGGGTGCTGAGCTGAAAGCAGCGGGCTGGGATATGGTGATCTTTGAAGGTAAGTCGGATAAGCCGGTTTATCTCTACATTAATAACGATACGGCTGAATTGCGTGATGCATCTCATTTGTGGGGCACGTCGGTTTGGGATACCGATAAGCAACTGCATAAAGATCACCACGATCCATTGTTGCGTGTGGCGTGTGTTGGCCGCTCTGCAGAGCAGGGTTGTATGTACTCAGCCATCGTTAACGATATGCACCGTGCGGCAGGTCGTTCGGGTGTGGGTGCGGTTATGGCATCTAAAAATGTTAAAGCATTGGCGGTTCGCGGCACCAAGGGTGTTGGCAACATCAAAGACCCAATGGGCTTTATGAAGGCGACCGAAGAGGGCAAGAAGGTATTGCGTGAGAACGCGGTCACTGGTCAAGGTCTACCAGCTTACGGTACTCAGGTACTTATGAACGTGATCAACGGCATGGGTGCGCTACCAACGCGCAACATGAGCGAGGTTCAGTTTGAAGGTGCTGAGAACATCTCGGGTGAAGCCATGCACGAGCCACGCCAAAGTGACGGTAAACCAAACCTCACCACGAATGCGGCGTGCTTCGGATGTACGATCGCTTGTGGTCGTATCTCGACGATTGATAAAAATCACTTTTCTGTTGAAAACAAGCCACAGTACTGGGGTGCATCAGGTGGTTTGGAATATGAAGCGGCATGGGCGCTCGGTGCTGATACCGGTGTCGATGATTTGGATGCGCTGACCTATGCCAACTTTGTGTGTAACGAAGACGGTATGGACCCAATCACGTTGGGTGCAACGGTTGCTGCTGCGATGGAGCTTTATAAGATCGGTGCGATCACCAAAGAGCAAACCGGTGGCATTGAATTCAACTTTGGCTCAGCCGAGGCGTTGACTGCTGCGGTTGAGTGGGTCGCCTCGGGCGAAGGTTTTGGAGTTGATCTCGCATTGGGCTCAAAGCGTATGTGTGAGAAGTATGGCCATCCAGAACTTTCCATGACGGTTAAAGGTCAAGAGTTCCCAGCCTACGATCCACGTGGCGTGCAAGGTATGGGTTTGACTTACGCAACCTCTAACCGTGGTGCATGTCACTTACGTTCATACACCATCGCTTCTGAGGTGCTGGGTATTCCAGTGAAGACCGATCCACTTGAGA